>JANMZR010000216.1:0-21152 GCA_031383555.1 Cytophagaceae bacterium
AAATTAAAAGATTCAACCCAATTGGACGGGCAAGATGGCACTGTTGTGAAAAGACCAAACCCTGGGGGCGCATCAATAAATTTTATACAAAATGTTGCTTATAATTATCCTATAAATCAAGAAAATAGCCCTTTTAAAGAATGTTATCAATTAAATGACATAAAAAGGCCAACAAATAAAGTAAAACCAATTTCAAATAAAGAATTTTTAGTAGCCATACTTGATACTGGTATTGATACTACAATGGTTGATAAATCATGGCTAAAGTTTGGAGACGGTTGTAGTTCATTTTTCAGCAAAAATGACGATGACCACATAAATAAACATGGTACATCTGTTACTCAGATGTTTATAGAGCAACAGACCAATGCAGATATAAAAATATTACCTGTTAAGGTTTTGGATAAAAATAAAACAGGGGATTTATTCACACTAATTTGCGGAATGGAATATGCAACAAAAAATGGGGCTAAGGCAATTGTAGCAAGTTTGGGCTATTATGGTGAAGAATCGATTTTATTGAGAAGGGCAATTGACACATTAAAAAGTAAAAATATATTATTGTTCGCCTCGGCTGGAAACGCAAATGACTTAGATGATAAAGGTGAATTTACTGCTAACAGAAACCCTAGAAATATGGATACACGGGAGTTCAAATTCTACCCTGCTTCATATAGTAAAGATATTGAGAACGTTGTTTCTGTTTCTTCAGCGGTAAAAACATTGAATAAATTTAGTTATTGCAGTAACCAAAACTTTTCAAACAGATATGTTCAAACTTATGTTGAAATAAATGCAGACACATTAAATAATGGTACTGAAAATTTGCTCTATTTTAATTATAATGGCAATTGGTATACTGGTACCTCTTATTCAAATCCGATTTTTGCTGGCCATGCTATTAATAAAGCAATAACTTTAAATGATTCAAATTTCACAAATTTTAAAAGAGAAACATTTATAAATAAAAATAGTAAGTGTATTTTGTATGATTTAATAAATTCAAAATCATATATTTTAAAAAGAAATGACTATAAATTACCAAGAAATCCTTTTTAAAAACAGTTTAAAATAGAAAAATTTGAATAATGGCTTAAAATATCGTATTTTAAGCCATTATTGTTTTAAAAAAAATGAATAAACAAATATATTTAGCTCAAAAATTTATTCTAGTTTATTTATTATCACTTTCTACTATTCTATTTGGTAAACCCAAGTTAGAATATTGGAATGAGCTTAATTATATTTCTGCTATTTCTGACAATAAAGAAAAAATAAAGGCTTTAAAAAATTTACTTTTTAAGTATGAAAAAGAAAGTCCTAGTGGTGATTCCCTAACAGCAAAAATATATCATATTTTAGGCAGAACGTATTGGTACGATAATGAATTAGACTTTGGGGTATATTTTACAAAGAAATCAATAGAAATAAATCAAAAAAAATCAGAACAAAGTAAAGCAGCTGACCTTGCGAACAGCTATTATAATCTTTCTAAAATTTATTCTGAAAAAAATGACTTCCGAACATCACTTGAGTACTTAGATAAATGTATTTATATCTCTAAAAAGTATAAAGAAAAATATTATTTAGTAAGTACTTCCTTTTCTGCAAAAGCAAACTTATACTTACAATTGGGTGATTATGAGCGATGTATTCAAATGGCTGACTTAGGCATTTATCATGCCAAAATAGATAAAAATAATGTAAATATTTCTATTAATTTTTTGGAAAAAGCTCAAGGTGAATTGGGAATAGGAAGAGGAAAAAAAGCTCTAATATCATTTGAAAATGCAATTTCGATAATCAAATTAACAAATGATAAAATATTAGAGGCAAATAATTATTCTCTTTTTGCAGAATATCAATTGAAAATTGGAAAGCCAACCGAAGCCCTTAAATATTTTAAAAAAGCATTTGAAATATTTCATAGTAAAAATGATCAAAACCAACTTGTTGATAAATATGGTTGTTTTCAATCGTTAAGTGATATTGGATATGCATATAAACAATTAAATCAGTATAAAAATGCATTATTATTTTATGAAAAAGCAACTGAATTTGCTACATCAGGGTACGAAATAGCAAGAATTTTTAATAATATTGGTGAGGTTCAAAAAAAATTACAAAATCACGAAAAGGCATTTAATTACTTCCAAATGGCCTTAATTGAAACCCCAATAGGCTTTAAAAACAACAATATTTTTTCCAACCCATCGCCAAAGATGTTTAAATATTCAACAAATAAAGAATATCTATTATCCATATTTATCGACAAAGCCAATTGCTGGGTCGATTATTATAAATTTAAAAATGACAAATATAAACTTAATAATGCCATCAAAACATTTGAATTAGCTTCAAATTTAATCGATTATATGCGTAACGACCACCTAGGTAACGAGTCCAAATACTTTTGGCGGAACAAAACTCGGCCCGTTTATGAAGCAGCCATTGAGACCTGTTTTTTATTGAAAGACTACCAAAAAGCTTTTTATTTTTTTGAAAAAAGTCGCTCCGTTTTACTCAATGATAAGCTCAATGAAATAGGTGCAAATCAAAAACTTTCAATTGTAGACCAACAAAAAGAAAATGATTTGCAAAGGAAAATCATGGAGTTAAATACTCAAATTGAAGGCGAAAAAGACGAAAAAAGGAAAGAAATTAAAAATACCGAATTATTAGACTTGCAAGAAGCACAAGCGCAATTTGTGAAAAGTTTGGAAGAAAAAAATCCCGCTTATTATGCAATGAAATACGATACAAATGTGGCCACTTTAACGAATGCCCAACAATATTTAAAAACCAATTTTAAAGGAAAACCGGCTACTTTAGTTGAGTATTTTGTGGGAGATTCAGCAACTTATGCATTGGTTATTTCAGCCAATAAAGTTGCATTGAAAAAACTCAATTTCAATCCAAAATTAGCTAGCCAATTTTTGGAATTAAGTTCAAAAAGTATTCAAACAAAAACGGAATTAAATACTTTTTTATCATCAAGTAAAGGCCTTTATGACCAAATAATCAAACCATTAAGCATAGCAAAAGGCCATTTAATCATTTCACAGGACGGTGTATTTTTGCCTTTTGAAGCCCTGTCAATTGCTGAAAAAAATGCTCAGTATCTAATAAATGACTATGCAATATCCTACACTTATTCGGCGCAAATATTATTGAAAAATAAATCAGAAACAACATTCGCTCCAAATAGAAATTTTATAGGTTTTGCGCCTGTAAACTTTCAAAAGTTGGCAAGCCTTATGGGTTCAAAAAAATCAATTTCAAACATAAATTCTCATTATATTTTAGGTAAAAATTTGATTGAAAAAGAAGCCAATAAAAATGCATTTTTGGCACAAGCTAGTAAATACCAAATTGTACAATTATACACCCATGCCGTTGCCGATAGCAACGATACTGAACCAAGTATATATTTTGCAGACTCGAGCTTAAAAGTATCAGAACTTTCAGCCGAAAACCACTTTAAAACCAATCTTCTCGTGCTTTCAGCATGCAAAACTGGTGTTGGCAAATTAGCCAAAGGTGAAGGTGTTTTGAGCTTAGCAAGAGGCTTCTCAATGGTAGGAATTCCATCCACTATCACATCGCTATGGTCGGTGGAAGATATTGATACTTACACAGTTACGGAGCTTTTTTACAAATACTTAAATAAAGGTTTTGCAAAAGATGAAGCCTTGCAAAAAGCAAAAATTGAATTTATGCAGAATCAGCAAAATGCAATGCCAAACCAATGGGCCGGCTTGGTTTTAGTTGGTGAAAGTAGCCAATTAAACCCTAGTAAATACCTTCAGTATTTCATCGGAATATTCGCTTTAATTATTGTAGCCATTATTATTTATAGAAAAAGAATGACTTTAAAGCTTCCCTTCCAATTTTAAATATTGTAAAAGCATAATCGTTTTTGCATCTTTAATTTCTCCTGATTTTATCATTTCCATAGCTTTATCATATTTGAGTTCTAAAACATCAATATCTTCATTGTCAATCCCTCCTCCTTCAAGTTTTTCCGTATGCTCTGAATATTCAGCAATAAAAAAATACAATATTTCAGTTACAGAACCAGGGCTCATATAGGCTTCAAATATTTTTTCAACATGAGTAAGTTTATAGCCTGTTTCCTCTTCAGTTTCTCTCAAGATAGCAGTTTCAGGGTCGTCGGCATCCAATAAACCGGCACATGCTTCAATAAGCATTCCGTCCGCATTACCATTTAAATAAGTAGGCATTCGAAATTGTCGAGTGAGTATAACTGTCTGTTTTTCAATATTATACAATAGTACTACCGCACCATTTCCTCTATCATAAGCTTCTCTATTTTGTTCTATCCATTCCTCTTTTTTATTTAAATAGTCAAATGTGATTTTTCTTAGCACATACCAATTATTAGAGAGTATTTTGGTTTCTTTTATTTTAATTTTTTCGTTTACCATTTCTGTATTTAATTTGTTAATCCTCAAATAAAGTATTTTTAGTTTTCTTTGATTTTTTTACAAAATTAATATAAATTTGATTATTATTGACCGAATATGAACGTAATTGAATGAACTTTCAAGAGAGAAAACTAAAAATATTGGCCTTACTCGATGAAAAAGGTTCTGTGCATGCCAAAGAATTAATGATGGTACTTGATGCATCGGAAATTACAGTTCGAAGAGATTTATCGGTATTGGAAAATAAAGGTTTAATAACTCGAACACATGGTGGTGCTATGCGCCCTGAGCTAGCCAAAGACCCAACTCCCATTAGTTTCAAAGGAAAGTCAAATCAAAATTTAGATAAAAAAACGGCAATTTGTGAATTGGCTTCACGGTTTATTAAGGATGGTGAAGTGATATATTTAGATTGTGGCAGTACTGTTTTTCAAATATGCCAATTCATAAAAACAAAAAAAATAAAAGTTATAACTAATTCATTACCAATATTATATGAGCTATTAGGTACCACAGTATCCATAAGCTTAATTGGTGGTGAAGTTGACCACGAACGCCAGGCTGCGCATGGAAAAACGGCCATTGAGCAAATTGGTAAATACCAGGCCAATAAGTCATTCATAAGTACTGATGGCATTTCTATTGCAAAGGGTTTAACTTCAAAGTCCGAAATTGAATCAGAGACAGCACTAGCCATGACAAAAAACGCTGATGAAGTTTTTTTGCTGATTGACTCTACTAAAATTGAAAAGGATAGTTTTCTTAAATTTGCTCCCATTGGCATAATAAATTCTTTAATTACTGATAAATATTCAGATGATATAATTTTATTGAAATATAAAGAATTGGGAATTAAAATTTATAAATGATCATTAACGGTCAATATTAGTTGTGAGTTAATAATTTGTGAATGGGTATTAAAAAAAATATAAACCCAAAATTTGAAAATGTTTACAGGAATAATTGAAAAAAGAGCGACTTTATTCGCTTATGAAAACAAAGGAACAAATCGTATTTTTTGCTTTAGCTCAGAATTGGCTCATGAGTTGAAAGTAGACCAGAGTTTGAGTCATAACGGGGTTTGCCTCACAGTTGAGTATATAGATGGTGATCAATATTACGTGACTGCCATAAAAGAAACATTGGAAAAAACAAATTTGGGCCTTTTAGAAAAGGATGATTGGGTTAATTTGGAGCGTTGTATGGCTGCCAATGGTCGGTTTGATGGACATATTGTGCAAGGGCATGTTGATCAAACTGGAATATGCACAAATGCAATTGATTTGAACGGCAGCTGGCAGTATGACTTTGAATATTCTCCTGACCAACAGAACATTACAGTAGAAAAAGGGTCAATTTGTATCAATGGGGTGAGCCTTACCTGTTTTAATTCGGGGATAAATACATTTTCAGTAGCAATAATACCTTATACTTACGAACATACCAATTTTAATAACCTCCAGATTAATGATACCGTTAATTTAGAGTTTGACATAGTTGGAAAATACATAAGAAAAATAAGTACCCCATTAAAATAAATTGCCAAAAACCGATATCGATTGCGTAAAATAATGAATTTTAAGGGTAAAAAAGGATAATATTTTCTTTGAAAAGTGATAACTTTAAACCGTTAAAAATATACAACAATTTTAATTTTTACAAAAAGCATTTTATTTCAAAATATGGAAAACAGAAGAAATTTTATAAAAAAAGGCACTTTGGCCACATTCGGCACCTTTGCCTTTAGTGCAAAGTCTTATTCAAAAATTATAGGAGCCAATGACCGTGTGAGGGTTGGTGTAATTGGATTTTCAGACAGGCACAGAAGTTCACATGTAGCACCATTCAAAGCTCTTTCTAAGGAAATGAATTTTGAAATCACGGGTGTTTCGGATATTTGGAATAAGCGCCGTGATGCTGGAAAAGCCTATTTGGAAAAGGAATTAGGTGGAACAGTAAAAGCTTTTAGAAACAACGATGAGCTATACGCTTCAAAAACTGCCGACGCTGTATTTATGAGTACTGCCGATTTTCAACATGCTTTGCATACAATAGAAGCTGTAAAAGCGGGTTGTGACGTATACGCTGAAAAACCTTTGGCTGAAACAATGGCCGATAACCGAGCAGTACTAAAAGCAGTAAAAGAGTCTGGTAAAATAGTACAAATTGGCTCTCAAAGAAGGTCAGGGGCCAACTATCATGCTGCAAATGAATATATTAGGTCTGGCAAATTTGGCCCAATAGTAATGGTTGAATTAATGTGGAATGTAAATCAGCCCGGCCGCTGGAGAAGGCCGGCCTTAGTAAAAGATCTAAAAGAGTCGGATGTGGACTGGAAACGCTTTTTGATGAATAGACCCTATGAGGCGTTTGACCCCCGTAAATATTTAGAATATAGGCTTTTTTGGCCTTATTCATCTGGAATTCCTGGCCAATGGATGAGTCATCAGATTGATACAGTGCATTGGTTTACAGGTTTATCACACCCTCGCTCAGCGGTAGCCAATGGCGGTATTTATCAATGGCAAGATGGCCGCAAAAACCCTGATACATTGACAGTTGTATTTGACTATGGCCCAGCAGATAAGCCAAAGGATGGTTTCCAAGTTCAATTTACATCACGCTTTTCAAATGCGGCTGGCGATACAAAAGAGCTATATTATTCTAATGGAGGCATGATCAATTTGGACACCAACGAAATAAGCTCAAATGGTGGTCTTACCCAACGTATGGCTAATGAAATGGGCATGAAAGCCAATCTTTTAGAGCCTTTGAAATTGGAAGGTTTAAAAGTAGAAACTGCTTCAAATACTGGGAATGACCCACTTACATTTGCCCATATCAAAAACTGGATGGAATGCGTACGATCAAGAAAAACACCTAATGCGCCAATTGAGGCTGGTTATCAGCACTCGATTGCAACTATTATGAGTAACGCTGCTTACCGTACGGGTCAGCGTGTTACTTTCGATGAAAAAACACAGGAAGTGATGGCTGGTGGTAAAGTATTCAAATATTAGTTTTAATCTCACAAAAGCCAATTTGGCTATTTTCTTTTAAATTATTAGAGCCATTTTTTTGGCTCTTTTTTTTAGAGTATTTTTTTAAAGCAAATCATTTTGAGCAATTCAAAAAATACAAAAAAGGGCAATATTTGTAAAAAAATCAATTAAATTAACCTAAAATAAAATCTAATAATTATGAAAAATACATTTTCCCGCTCCTCCTTTATAAAAAGCATTGGTTTTGGAGCAGTTGCTTTTAATTCGTCAAATTCTATTTCAGAGAATACTGTAAAATCAACCCATAAATTAAAAATTGGCCTTGCCTCTTATACCATGCGGGAGTATAGTTTGGACGACACTATCAAGTATGCCAAACAACTTAATTTGAATCATATTGTGTTGAAAAGTATGCACTTAGCATTGAGCAGTTCGCCAGAAACTATAAAAGAAGTTGCCAAAAAAGTAAGAGACGAAGGCTTGGATTTTTATGGTGTGGGAGTAATTTATATGAAATCGGAAGCAGAGGTAATTGAAGCTTTTGAATATGCAAAAAATGCAGGTATTCAAATGATAGTTGGAGTGCCCAACCACGATTTATTACCTCTAGCTGAAAGAAAAGTAAAGGAAACTGGTATAAAACTAGCTATTCATAACCATGGGCCTGGCGACAAAGTGTATCCAACACCCGATACAATTTATGAGCATATTAAAAATTTGGATAAAAATATTGGTTTATGTATCGATATTGGCCATGTAATTAGGCTAGGCCTTGACCCTACTAAAAACCTTTTAAAATATGGCAATAGACTTTTCGATATCCATTTGAAAGATATTAATAAAGTGGCTGAAGATGGCTCTTCAATTGAAATTGGCCGAGGCGTTATTGACATTCCCGGCGTATTTAAGGCGTTGCAAAAAATTAAATATGAAGGCGTAATGTCTATTGAATATGAAAAAGATGGCACAAATGCGGTTATAGGCCTTTCTGAATCAGTAGGTTATGTAAGAGGGGTTTTGAAAATGCTGTAGAGTTTAATTTCTATCTCAATTTATTTGCTCATAAAGCGCTGCTAACGAGTCAGTTTCAGACTCGTTACCTTGTAGAATAATTCTCATTTTTTCATTAACAATACTTCCCACTTATGGTGGATTATACTTTCATGAAATTGCCAATTAAATCTATTTCCAGTTCATATTAGCCCATTCTTCATGCTGAGTTTTACTCAAGAATGTCCAAGCGATAAAGCGGCTAATCTTTTGGCCTTGAGCCATTTCCACAATTTTTATTCGGGATACTTTTGCATTTTTAAGGGCGTTTTCAATAGTTTGCAAATGGGAATTATTGGAAACTAAGCTCGTAAACCAAAGTACTTGGGTCTTGAAATTTTTACTTTCTCGCACCATTTTTTTTACAAACTCTTTTTCACCACCCTCACACCAAAGTTCAGAAGCTTGGCCCCCAAAGTTTAAGGTTTCCTCATTTACTTTTTTGCCAACTTTTTCTGCCAAATTATTTTGTTTTCTACGATTGCTTTCCATGGCTTCTTCTGCTGATGAATGAAAAGGCGGGTTGCAAATAATTGCATCAAATCGATCGGATGGCAATAGGATTGCTTCTAAAGCAAATGATATATTTTTTTGTAAACGAAAATTTATTTTCCCTTTCAAAATCTCATTAGATTTCACAATTTCTTCAGCGGCCTGCAGTGCAATTGGGTCTATTTCAGTCCCAACAAATTGCCAGCCATATTCTTTTGTACCTATGATTGGGTAAATGCAATTGGCGCCTACTCCAATATCCAAAATATTTATTTTATTACCAGTTGGGATTACCCCATTTTTGCTAATGGCTAATAAATCAGCCAGATAATGAATATAATCGGCTCTACCAGGTACAGGTGGGCAAAGGTATCCTGCGGGAATATCCCAGTTTTTGATACTATAAAAATGCATCAAAATTGATTGGTTCAAAAGTCTAACGGCTATTGGGTTGGCGAAATCAATTGATTCAACCTTATATTTATTTACAAAAACGAAGGGTTTTAATTCCGGTAAGGTTTTCGACAAATCGTCAAAATCATATCGGTAGCGATGCAAGTTTCTGGGATGAAGATTGTTCTTTTCGAGGGTATTGGCCTGCGGTTTGTCAGATGGATTTACATTCATACCTGCAATTTCAGATTTTAATCCCTATTTTGCAAAAATGAGCTGATACTAATTTTGTGTTGAACGAATTAATGTCATTTCTATTTTTCTCATTTCATCACGGCGAGTCCTACATAACTATCAGCAGTACCGTAATACAACCACCATTGATTTTTAAAATAAATAAGCCCTTCAGCAAAGGTGGTGCCTGCTTGGTATTGGCCTGACATTTCATGTGGTAGGGTTGGTTTCATAAATGGTTTTTCGGATCTTTCTACCACTTTTTCCATATTATTGACATCAAAAATTACCTGACCAACAGTATAAGTTGCTTTTGGGTAGTCGGGCGAGGCCGTTTCATTTTCAGCATTGCGGCCGTTGTAGAGTAGGGATATTCCTTTTTCAGTTACAATTGCGGGTGGTCCACATTCAGTAAGGCTGCTGTCAAAAAAGCCTGGGCGTGTTTTTACCAATTGTTTCAAATTGCTGTTTTCGTCTTCCAAAGGGTACCAGTCAGTGAGGTTTTCGCTCCATGCCAAATTGATAAATGCTTCGCCCCAATACATCCAATATTTGCCATTTATTTTTGCAGCTACGGCTTTTCCATTTTCAATTCTAGTAACCATGGAACCTGATTTCGACCATAAATTCAAATATTTGGAATCATATGCTATGGCAAATGCTGGCCCAGTTTTTGTCCATTTTTTTAAATTGCGAGATGTTGCTATACTTAGTCTCGCAGTTTTACCATCCCAAGCGGTATAGGCCATAATATATTGGCCATCAGGTGATTGAACAACACGTGGGTCTTCACAACCACCAACCGAATCGTATTTTTGAAAACCATCTTTGGCAGGAAAAAGTACTGGTTTTTTGCGTTTTGTGAAATGAAATCCATCTTTACTTTTTGCTAAACCAATTCTTGAAGTACGACCACCCAAATGCGCTTTTGGGTTATCCTCAGCCCTAAAAAGCATATTTATTTTACCTTTTCTTATGATTACAGCAGGGTTAAATACTTCTGCTTTTTGCCATGCAACCATTTTACCATCTAAAGGGTTTTTGAAAATATAGCTGGAATCGGAGCTGAGAATGGGGTTTTCTTTGGGTTTTTGTATTGTTGAAACATTCCAATGTTTTGGAGTTTGGGCGGATGTGAAATTTGAAAAAATTGTGATGGCTAATATTAAAATTTTCTTTTTATTCATCATAGTTTTATTGAAATGTGTTGTAATATATTTGAAAATATGTTGGAAACAAAGAAATCAAGATTTTCTAAGTTTTTGAATTGCCTTTGCCTTTAACATTAGCTTTCGTTTCCGTGGCTAGTAGCACAAAAGACACAAGAAGCAAGCATAAAATGATTAAAAAGGGGGAATAGCCAAAGAAAATGAATATAGCTTGGATCTAATTTATAAGCAAATTATTCTGGATCATTTATTTTGAGAAATATCGATTTAGAGGTTAGGCGAAAAGTACACAGCATAAAAAAAACTAATATTTGGCTTCCATATTTTCGTTTCAACCCACGCTAAATGTGAAGGATTCATACTTTTAGTTAATATTTTCTTTTAAATGAATTGCCATTGAATCGATATACACCGCTTGGATCTTTTCCTCCAAACCACAATTCTCCATGTTTGCTTTTATATATAAACCAAATTTGTTTACTCTCAAGTCCATCCTTTTTAGTAAAATTTTTCACGGAATTGCCATCATATCTCCATACACCAGAATCTATAGTCCCAAACCAAATATTCCCGGAAGCACCCTCACCCATCGAAAAAACTCTGTCCAAGGAATTGCCTTTGGTGTCTTCTTTTCTTAATTGATGTTGTTTTGTAAAATGGATGAATTCTTTACCATCATATTTTAATACACCGATGCCCCCAATTGTATTGCCACCACTATTATTTCCAATCCACAGAATACCTTTGCTGTCTTCAATAATGCATCGAATATGCAAATATTCGGTTGTACAATTAAATCCTAATGAGTCATTATTAAATATTTTATATTGCTTACCATTATACCCAATCAATGCACCATAAGTTCCAAACCAAACCTCTCCACTTTTACTTCTTACAAAAGGTGTTGAAATTGAATAGGCATTCTCTTGCCCTGGGTTTACTTTAACAGGAAATTTGCGATAAATAAGTTTTTTTGCGTCATATTGATACACCCCTGGATCCCCTTCATGTTTATTGTAGCCAGCAGTTTCATCGCCTTTAAACCAAAGGTCACTATCAGATAATTTCCATTGTTTTGTTGAATCATAATTTCTTTCTTTGTATATAGTCATTTTTTGACCATCATAAATACTTAATCCTCTGCCACATTCAAACCAGATTATGCCATTTTTATCTTCATAAATACTCCTTACCTGATTGTCACTTAATCCGTTTTCTGTTGTGAAATATTGGAGCTTCCCATGTTGAAGTAAACAGGCACCTTCGTTGTAACTACCAAACCAAATATTTCCTTTACTATCCTCTAAAATTGAACGAACGCCTGTGCTATATTTCAACTTTGTGGACCTGATATTATCTTTTGGGAAGTCTGTTTGGTTTTGCCCTCTACAGGAAGTGCAAAAGACAAACATCAATAACAAATCATGTAATTGTATGTATTTCATAATTTAACTATTTAATTACCTCTATATTCTTAAAGTCCGTAAAGGTGTTTCCATCTTAATGCCAAACACAGTAATTTATTGAACCCATCCAAATATTTTGAAATCATCTTCAAAAATGCTGTAAAATTGATCATTTTGCTAATCTAAATCCAAGTGTTGGTAGCCTAAGTGTGGTCCCTCTTCCATTTCTATCTCTTGTGCGAATGCTACTTGAATCGTTAGAAAAAGTGCCACCACGTAAAACTTTTGATACCATTGCAAAGCTTTTACCTTCTGGATTGCATGGGTAAGGGGTTTTCCAATTGGAACACCATTCCCATATATTTCCACTCATGTCATAAATTCCAAGTTCATTAGGTTTTAAAATACCAACACTATGTGATTTTCCACTTGAATTACTTTCCCACCAAGCCACATCATTGGCGTTGTTACCTCCTGCATATCTAAAATTCTTACTTTTTAAGCCACCTCTTGCAGCAAATTCCCATTCTTCTTCAGTAGGCAAGCGAAAATGGTCTGAATATTTTGTATTTAGTTTAGCAATAAAAATTTGCACGTCCTCCCAAGAAACTTGTTCAACTGGATTTTTGTCATTTCCAATAAATTTACTTGGATTGTCGCCCATAATTTCTTTCCATTCTGCTTGGGTAACTTCGTATTTGCCAATATAGAAATCTTTTATAGTTACATAATGTGGACACTCATCCCCATGTGTAAGGTCAGTTTCTCTGGGTCCACTATTTGTCACAATATCTAAACCACCCATTAAAAATGTTCCACCTTTAACTTTTACCATATTAAATTCTTTTAACTTTTGGATACCTGAAATTTCACGGTTGTTGTGTTTTAAATGCCCATATATTGTCAAGTAAACTAATAACGTCAAATTCAAAAGTGTTTGCATATTTGTTTTTTTTGGGGGCTTATTAGCAACCGCCTTTCCGAGGTGCACGTTTATAAATTATTTTACTATTTCGTTCTACATAGTCGCCCGCTACTATTGGATATGCATACTTGGGTGCATGCGATACGCTATGGCTTTTTATAATTATTTTGTCGTTAACTTTCAGGCTATGTAATTGCTCAAATTAATTTTGTTTTCTATCCCAAAACTAAGAAAATAATCGTCATCATTAATCATTACCATAACTCCGAAACCTAATCGTGTGCCTGGTGGAAGAGAAAGAGAGGTTACAACAGCCTCCATATTGTTCTTATCCTTAATGGATTTCCTTATTTTAGCTTCACTGGCATACACTTTTTTGCCTACGGGAGACGCTTCCCATTTTTTGAACATTATACCATCAGGTGTAGCCTCCCAATTTTTCCTTGCAGCTTTCCTTTCAGCAGCAGAGAGAGGCTTTGGGCTTGATATTTTAAGATTATCATTTTTAATTTCACGATTTGCAAATACCAGTCCGCTTACCACAACCAGCGGTAAGATTAGCGTATAAATTATTTTTTTCATGTTTTTTGTATGTTTAATAATATAGTTGAATCTGTGTCTTTTCAAGTTTGGTTTTTATCTAAAAGTCGTTTTGGGTTTCGCCCAGCTCAATTTGGAATCAAAAGTAAAGTCAAATACTTTGAATAGGTTAAATGAATGTAAAAAAATGTAAATACAATGTAAATTTTAGTTTAGTCAAATTTAAAGGCGCTCTTCAATTCGGAGACTCTGGTTTAGGGATTGTTGCAGAGCTCTTTTTTTATCCCGTTTTTGTCGCCCGACCACTGGCAGAGCCGTGGTAAGCCCCCAATTATTATTTTCCACATATTTTCCCAAATTTATAATTCGCATAACCTACTTTTAAATACAAAGCAGGTCAAGCTCAGAAATTGTCATGATTCGCTTTTTTATATTAGCAATTAAATCTATCTTTAAATTAGATTTGTTAAAAAAAATATTGGCAAAATGAAAAAAACTTCTAAACTAAAAAAATCCGAAAAAACCTTTTTAAAAAGGCGAGATTTTGTAAAAATAGCTGGGGCTGGAGCTATTTCTTTTTCGATTTTACCACGGCATGTGATAGGTGGGAAAAATTTTGTAGCCCCAAGCGATCAAATTACTTTGGGTTATATTGGCTGTGGTACTCAAGGCTTGAGAGAATTATTGCCTTTGCTTACCAATAATCAGTTTCGTGTAACGGCCGTTTGTGACCCTAATAAAAATGCCATCGGATATAAAGATTGGGGAAAAGATTACCTAAGAGACGAAATACGAAAGACAATTGGCAACCCCAATTGGAGCCCTGGTGGCGATAATGCTGTGGCTGGTGGTTTGGATAATGGAAAATCTGTGGTGGATAGTTTTTATGCCAATAAACAGCCAGATTTGAAACTAAATGGCTGCAGCACCTATGCCGATGTGCGTGAGCTTTTGGATAAAGAAAAGGATTTGAATGCTGTAAAAATAATGACTCCAGATCACTTACATGGCTTGTTATCCCATTGGGCTATGAAAAAAGGAAAGCATGTTTTAGTACATAAACCATTGAGCAACAGGCTATTAGAGGGGAAAAAAGTGATTGAAACAGCTAGAAACACAAACATAATTACTCACCTGATACCATGGGATAGCAATGGATCAATGGAGCAAGTAATGGCATGGATAAATGCGGGAGCAATTGGTAATTTACGAGAAGTTCATAATTGGACCAACAGGCCAGTTTGGCCCCAATATCCTACTTTGCCAGTTGAAAAGCCTCCGATTCCTGATGGCCTGAATTGGGACCTTTGGCTTGGGCCAGAAGCCCAACGTGATTATAGCCCTAATTATACCAATATGGTATTTCGGGGTTGGTACGATTTTGGAGGTGGCTCTATGGCCGATATGGGTCATTATAGTTTATGGACAGTTTTTAAAGCGCTCAATTTGACTTCGCCAACCATAATTGAACCAAATGTAAGCCATGTGGTCAACTTTAATAATGTTACACCTTTTCAGGTTCGGAATGACTTTTCGTTCCCAATGGCAAGTATCGTACGGTTCAAATACCCAGCCAATGGCAACCGACCAGCAATAGATTTATGCTGGTACGATGGTGGTATGAGGCCACCAATCCCTACCGAATTGATTGATGAAAACAAAGAATTGCCCCGTGAGGGAATGATGTTTGTGGGTGATAATGGCAAAATATTGGCTGGGTTTAATGTGCAAAATCCGAAAATTATTGCTGGTAAAAAATTGGAGGCTTCAAAAAACATCATAAGCGACGAAAGGAGTCAAGTGGAACAAACTTCAACTGCATTGCCATTATTTATTGATGCTTGCAAAACGGGCAAACAATATACTGGCAATTTCAGAGAAGCTGAGGCAATTACAGAAGCGATAAACCTATATGCAGTAGCTTTAAGAACTGGCAAACTACTCAAATATGACGCCCAAAATCAAAAAATTACCAATCTGCCTGATGCTAATAAATTCCTATCTCGTGAATACAGAAAAGGTTGGGAAATGGATTTGTTTTAAAAGTTTGGGAATTTTGAAGTTTGAAAAAAATTAAAAATATAAAAATGACAAATTTAAATAGACGTTCTTTTCTTGAAAAAACGGCATTGGGTTTTAGTGCAAGTTTTGGTTTTTCAAATATGGCAACAGCGCTTTTTGCAAATGCCGAAGAAAAATATAAGGGTATTCCAATTGGTTTTCAGACCTACCCAATTCGGGAAATGTTGGGGAAAGATTTTGCAGGAACACTCAAAACAATGGCCAATTTTGGCTATAAAACCACAGAACTCTGTAGCCCAGCAGGTTATGCTCAAAGTGGTTTTGGGTTTTTGGGGAAATTGAAAAATGCAGAGATAAAATCGATTATTTCTGATGCTGGATTGAGCTGCCCAAGCTGTCATTTTGGCAAAGCGGAATTTACTCCCGATAAAATTGATAAATCGATTGAATTTGCTCAAGAAATGGGACTAAGTCAAATGGTGCTTTCTACATTTTGGTTGCCGAAAGCTGTAAGCTTAAATGATTATAAAATAGAATCTGAAAAATTGAATAAATCGGCTGAAAAAATAAAGGCGGCGGGTATGCAGGCGGGCTTTCATAACCACGATTTTGAATTTAAAATGCTAGAAGGAGAGTTGATTTACGACGTAATTTTGAAAAGTTTGGATCCAGACTTGGTTAAATTGCAATTTCAAACCCAAGTAATTCAATTGGGCTATAAAGCAGCCGACTATTTCAAAAAATACCCAGGAAGGTTTATTTCGGCACATTTATCAGATTGGACAACTGATAAAAAGGAAGCATCAGTTGGGGAAGGTATAATTGATTGGAAAGATTTTTTTGCAAATACCAAAACCGGAGGCCTTAAAACTATTTTTGTTGAGATGAATTTTGACAAATTTGAAGGAAGTATTAAAAACATAAACAAAATGAATGTGAAACGATGAATGGAATAATTTTCAAAAATTATTTTCTAAACCTTCATTAAAACGCTAAGAAAAAATGCCCATTTCTATCCCCAATTTTAAATCAGAAGTAAAAACTGAATACCAAAATATCCTGAATTATTGGATGAAATATTCTTTTGACCCAAAAATCGAAGGCTTTTATGGGCAAGTAGATGGTGAAAATAGGCCAAAATTGGACGCTGATAAAGGAATTGTATTGAATGGCCGTATCCTTTGGACCTTTTCTAGGGCTTATATCGAAGAAAAAAATCCTGAGTATTTGAAAATTTCAAAACGAGCTTTTAACTATATAAAAAAATACTTCTGGGACAAAACCAATGGGGGTGTTTATTGGTCAGTAAAAGCAAATGGCCAGCCATCCGAAACCCGAAAATTGATGTATGGGCACTCATTTGCGGTGTATGGCTTGAGTGAATATTACCGTGCAACAGGCCTGAAACCAGCACTTAAATTTGCCCAAGATGTGTTTAATGAGATTGTAAAACATGGCTACGACACAAAATATGGTGGATATTTTGAGGCTTTCGGTCAAAATTGGAGCGAAATTGACGACTATATTTTGGCTAAAGGCGACATGAAAAAGAGCATGAATACGCACTTGCATTTGATGGAATGTTTTGCCAATATGTATCAAGTGGACAAAAGTGAAAAGGTGCGATTTCATTTGCAGCATTGTATTGAAATAGTGATGGATAAAATTATTGGAGAAGGAAATATTCGGCAAACTTTGTTTTTTACTGAAAAATGGGAGCCAAGGTCAAAAGCAAAATCGTATGGCCATGATATTGAGTCTTCGTGGCTTATTCAAGAGTCGGCGGAGATATTGGGTGATGTAAAGTTGACAAAAAGAGTAAAGGCAAAATGTATAGAATTGGCTCAAGCCGCAGTTGAAGGCTTGCAACCCGATAATGGAATGATTTATGAATTTGACCCTGTAACTGGCCATTCACATAGCTCACGTGACTGGTGGGTAATGGCTGAGGCGATGGTTGGTTTTTATAATGCCTATCAAAATACTGGCAAAGTGCATTTTTTAGAAAAATCTGAAAACAGTTGGGAGTTTATTAAAAAATATTTAATCGATCACGAAAATGGCGAGTGGTTTACTGGGGTAACCTCCGAACATAAAGTAACCGCTACTGACAAAATAAATATGTGGAAATGCCCCTATCACAACGCTAGGGCTTGTTTGGAGATGTACCATCGATTGGGGTAAATAGTATTTGGGTTCGCCAAGCGTAACCATCATTTTACTTCTATATTGGAGAGATCATCGCTTTTGTAATTCTAACCTATTATTATTTCTTATTTATTCATAATTTTCAAATAAATAAGCCTAAATAGCAATAAAAAGGGAATAAAATCTTCAAAAAATTGATCCAATCTATTAATTTCAT
Source organism: Cytophagaceae bacterium (assembly GCA_031383555.1). Taxonomy (GTDB): domain Bacteria; phylum Bacteroidota; class Bacteroidia; order Cytophagales; family Spirosomataceae; genus JANMZR01. The sequence goes on from JANMZR010000216.1 coordinate 18,047, forward strand.
TCCAATTGCGACCCTAATTATCCAACGTATATTAACCAATAAATGCGGCTCAGGTGTAAAAGGTGCTAACCATGCGTTAAGTTTAAAATAACTACAATTCTCCAATCGTAAAATATTTTAGCATTTTTTTATTTTAAAAACCTAGCCATTCCTGCCAAATCATCGGTGCCTATTATATCTACTTCCAAATTCATGAGTGTTGTCCATGCGATTGGGGTATCAGGGGTGGCCCAAAAGCGAAGTTTTTTACCTTTTTTATGAATGCCTTTTACAAATGTTTCAAGCTTATCTACTTGGTCGTCGTCAAGTTGTTTCTTGCCATTCCAAAGTAAAATTTCTTGAAAGTTATTTGAATAAAGAGCAATACGATTTTTTTGTTTGTTTGTATAATCAGATTTTATTCGGCCATCAAATTGAAACATTTCGTCATATTTTTCAAAGTCATTTGGGTTAGGCATTTCGCCTGAAATCACAAACCTTACTTTTGCCTTTTTGAAAATATTTTTATTAGCAATTAATTGATTTTCAATAGTTTTTAACGTTTCACCACCAGTTTTCAAATCAATCAATAGAAATAAAGGTTGCTTTAATTTGCCATTATTTTTTTGAATTTCCGCTAATATTGGCTCAATATAAAGTGAATTTAATGTTTTTGTACTGTCAATATTTTTTTTATCATGAGCCACATACAATTCGTTGTTTATTAAAAAAACATCTACTTCTATGGAGCCAAAGCCAAAGTTATAAGCTTCATAAAATGGGGATTTATGCTCATAATCGTTGTGAGCATGGCATTTTTGGAGGGTGTAATTTTGTGCTAAACTAGTTGATAGTGAGTAAAATATGAAAATAATTGAGAATAGCTTTTTCATTTTGATTTAGATTTTTGTATATGCTAAATTAATTTGAATTCAATAGAATTCTTTATAAATTAGTAAAATTATTTTTTTAATCCTAAACTTTATACAAACATGAAAAAACTTTTAATCGGCGCTATCGTTGGCGGTATTTTACTATTTCTTTGGCAATTTGTTTCTTGGACAATTCTTGATATGCATCGCCCTATGCAAGAACATACTCCAAAACAAACTGAAATTTTAAAGTATTTGGAAGATAACATGGATGAAGGCTTTTATTATTTGCCAACCTTACCAGCTGGGACTTCTTTAGAAGAAAATGAAAAGTTGATGACGGAAAGTATGGGTAAACCTTGGGCACAAATTTATTTCCATAAAGCCTTGACAATGAGCATGCCTATGAATATGGGCCGAGGAATAATTGTTAACATTCTTACTGTATTATTGATAGTTTGGCTGCTAATGAAAATCGGAAGGAGCTCATTTTTAGAAATATTTCTTGCCTGTCTGGCAGTTGGGCTGGTTGTATATTTGAATTCAAGCTATACTTATTCCATTTGGTACCAAACCAAAACCATGCCCGATTTAATAGAATATGTAGTTAGCTGGGGTTTGGTTGGAGTCTGGTTGGGCTGGTGGTTAAATAGGGAGTGATTTCAAATTTTCAATTTATGAAAAAACTGCTCTGGCAAATTGCCTGGGCGGTTTTTTTCACTTATATGACAAGCTCCTATTGTACTTCTCAAATTTTTACATCTCAAACAAAACTTTCCCAGCACTCATATTATTATAGTATCCATAAATCGCTTTTTCAAAATTTTCTAAGCCAAATTTGTTTACAATTTTGGTCTCAAAACCACCAGAAAGCATATTGTTTACTTTTCGAGTATTGTTTAAAGTTTGCAGGAAATTGAGCTCCAAAGCCTTTTTGCTCAACCAAAAGCCTTCGATACTATAATGATGAAAAAGAAGTTCTTGAGGTACAATTTCAGCTGCTTGAGTTTGTTCCATACGGCCATAAACCAACATTTTGGAGTAATCGGGGAGGCAGTTTAGTATTTTATAAGGAACAGCACCCCCACCCACACAGTCCAAATAAAGGATTTTACCAGAATTTTTAGTGACATCTTTTATTTGAAACTCAAAATCAGCATCTGTAATATTAATAGCTACTTTTGCTCCAATTGATTGCAATTCAGTTACTTGCTCACTTTTTCGTACTAAACCAATAAATGGAATATTTGATTGTTTGGCCAAATGAAGCACCATTTTAGCTAAAGCAGAGCCAGCTGCCGACATAACAATTGCCTTGTAATCTCCCTTTTTTGCCATATCTAAAAAGGAAATGGCCGTCATTGGATTCACAAAAAACATGGAACCTTGGTCCAAAGGCACATTTTTTTTGAGTAAAATACATTTATCTGCCTCAGTAATCATATATTCTGCCCAAGTACCATCATATTTAGCAGAAGCAACGCAAGCTACACTCTTGTTCAAAAGTATTTTTCCATAAATACCGCCTCCATTTTCAATAACCACACCACTTCCTTCCAGCCCAGGTACCACAGGCATAGGTTTTTTAATGCCGTAGTTGCCTGTCAAAAATGCCAAATCAGAGGGATTTATTGGTGAGAATGCCATTTTTATTAACACTTCACCTTTTTTAGGTTTTGGTGTTGGTATTTCAACTAATTCAAGTTTTTCGGGAGCGGTTAAATGGATTGCTTTCATATTTAATATTGAGATTTTATTGATAAGTTATAAGTTTTTGAGATTTTTTAGATAAAATTTGATTTCAAGTTAACTTTTTAATACATTAATTTTTTTTAATAAAATTTATATGTTTTAATAATTGATTGAGTTGTTAACCTGAAAATACTCATCGCTTATAACTTACTGTCATCACTAATTTTTGTATCACTCGTTTAACCCCACCAACTCAATATCAAATATCAAATCTTTGCCTGCAAGTGGATGATTGGCATCTAGAACTACAGATTGCTCATCAAAGTCGGCCACAGCTACTTGCATTACTTGGCCTGAACCGTCTTGATGCATATTTAGTACCATACCTATTTCCAATTCCATGTCTACTGGTATTTCAGAGCGAGGAATTTTGATTACATTTTCCTCTTCTGCTAGGCCATAAGCCTCATTTACTGGTATATGCACTGTTTTTTTCTCGCCTATTATCATGCCCATAACTCCATTGTCGAAGCCTTCAATTACTTGGCCAGTTCCCAATTCAA
>JANMZR010000339.1:0-4480 GCA_031383555.1 Cytophagaceae bacterium
TGGCGGGTTTTGTGTTTTATAAGGATTTTCCGAAAGTTGTGCCGCCGTTCCTAAATATTTGTAGTTGGGATCTAATAGATTTTCTTTATGGCTAGGCGATTTCATCCAACCTTCTACCACCAATTTTGCTAGTGCTTTATAGGTTAAAATAGGAATCCGTTTTTTTGAATTACAGTTGAAATAGTAGTATTTTCCGTTAGCTAATCGTTTCAGGCAAAACATTGATTCAGTGGCGAGTATATCATAATTAGCAATATTTTCAGCCAAATAATTAAAATAAAATTTGCCACCAGCTGTATATTTTACTCTGTCAGTTAGATTTCTAAAATTAGAATTATTAGGATTTTTATGGCTATAAAAATTTGTAGAAATCATCTGAAAGGCATGTGATTCTGCAGTTTTTTGTAATAAATCACTTCTCAAAAATAATGGCAAATTATACTGTTCTCTAATTTCATTGGCTGCCCTGAAAAGCCCCTCATTTAATAATGTATAATTAGGATTGTACGGATCTATCTCATTATCATAGCGTTGCGAATATGATATATTGGAAATTAAATACAAAACAAATAAAAAAATCAAAAATCGAAAACGCATAAAGATTAATTTTGTAAAAACTTTTATTTTTTTTGTAATTTTATGTTTTACTTCCATTCAAACGAAATCTTATTATCACACATTGTTTATGAATAAACATTTTCACAGAATTTTAATCTTATCATTCCTTTTTTCACATCTATTACAAGCCCAAACAGTAACTTTTCCTAAAAATGACGTAGCCGACGAAAGGTCTAACCTCTATGCGTTTACAAATGCGACCATTTTTTTGGATCATACCAATAAAATATCTAGTGGAACTCTCCTTATAAAAGGAAACTATATTTTACAAGTTGGCCAAATAGTTGCAATTCCAAAAGATGCTATTATTATCGATTGTAAAGGCAAGTCAATTTATCCCTCATTTATTGATGCGGAGTCGGACTATGGCATGCCCGAAGTAAAAAGGGGAGGCGGCGGGAGCTACTATAATTTTGAACAAGAATCAAAGAAAAAAGGCGCTTTTGGTTGGAATCAGGCTATACAACCCGAAAACGATGCCATAAATATGTTTACTGTAAATACTAAAAATGCGGATGAAATGCGAAAAATCGGATTTGGTACAGTAATTACACACCATCACGATGGAATTGCAAGTGGAGCCTCGATTTTAGCTGTATTAACTGACGAAAAAGAGCAAAATACTATTCTGAAAACCAAAGTTTCAAATCATTTTTCATTTTCAAAAGGTAGTTCAGTACAATCTTATCCCAATTCAATGATGGGTTCTGTGGCATTGCTGCGCCAAACTTATTACGATGCCGAATGGTATAAAAATGTTAAAAACACTTCCGAATTTAATATATCATTGGCAAGTTTTAACCAAAATCAGACATTACCTCAGGTATTTGAAACCAACGACAAGCTTGGGCTTTTACGTGCCGATAGAATTGGCGATGAGTTTCAAAAACAGTACATAATTGTTAGTGGCGGCGATGAATACCAGCGGATTGAAGAGGTAAAAGCAACTGGAGCATCGCTGATTGTGCCATTGAATTTCCCGATTGCGGTAGACGTTGAAGACCCTCTCGATGCCCAATCTGTTAATTTGACTACATTAAAGCATTGGGAAATGGCGCCAGCAAATGCGGGTTTACTTTCAAAAGCAGGGATTGATTTCGCCATTACAGCTTCACAAAATAAAAATAAAGCCGATTTTACGAGAAACTTGAAAAAAGCAGTCGAATATGGGCTTTCGGAGCAAGAGGCACTGAAAGCATTAACAACTACGCCTGCTAAACTATTCAATATTAGTGATTTAGTAGGCAGCTTGAAAGTTGGTTTATTAGCTAATTTTTTGATTTCAGAGGGTAACATTTTTGGAAAAGAAAATGTAGTTTTTGAAAATTGGATAAAAGGAAAGCGACATATTTTATCTGAAATGAATGTTTCGGACATTAGAGGTAATTACAAAGCAAGTTTTGGAGACGAAAACTTGAAATTGAATATTAACGGTAAATTAAATTTGCCAGAATATACAATTCTTGTTTCAGATACTATAAAAATAACGCCTAAAGTAAGCCGTTCAGGTAATTTTTTAACCATAAGATATACGCAAAAAAATGCTCAAAATGAGGAGGTTAGAATATCTGCTTATTTGGAAGGTAATCAAATTAAAGGAAATGGTGAAAGCATAGATGGTAGCACTAAGAAATTTGTAGCCACATTGTCTGAAACATTTAAGGAACCCATACCAAAGGCTGATACAACAAAAACGCTGTTACCTCAAATTGGAAAAATAATTTATCCATTTGGTGCATATGGTAATGAAGAAAAGCCTAAGCAAGAGACTTTATTAATAAAAAATGCAACAGTATGGACCAATGAAAAGGAGGGAGTTGTTCAAAATACTGATGTGTTGATAGAAAATGGTAAAATACAGAGAATAGGAAAGAATCTAACAAAATCCAATGCAAAAACTATTGACGGGACTGGCAAATATCTAACAAATGGTATTATCGACGAGCATTCTCATATTGCCTTAACAACAATTAACGAGGGTGGGCAGTCAGTAACTGCGGAGGTTAGAACTTCAGACGTGCTTGATTCTGAGGATATTGATATTTATCGTCAGCTTGCTGGTGGCACTACATCGGCTCAACTGTTACATGGCTCAGCCAATAGTATTGGCGGGCAATCAAGTATAATAAAATTTAAATGGGGTGAACCTACCGAAAACCTTAAAATAAAAGGTGCTGATGCTTTTATCAAGTTTGCTTTAGGTGAAAATGTAACCAGAAAAGGCGCACAAGGTGGCCGTGGAGGTGGAAGTGGAGACAATCCCCGATATCCAATTTCAAGAATGGGTGTGGAACAAGTAATGACCGATGCTTTTACCAGTGCAAAAGCCTATGACGAAGCTTGGAAAAAATACAATGCTTCAAATACAAAAGATATTTCGCTAATGCCTAGAAAAGACCTTGAGTTGGAAGCCTTGGCCGAAATTATTAATAAGAAACGCTTTATCACCTGTCATAGTTATGTGCAATCTGAAATAAACATGATGATGAAAGTTGCAGAAGCATTTAACTTCAAGGTAAATACATTTACACATATTTTGGAAGGCTATAAAGTTGCTTCATTAATGGCTAAGCATGGTGTAGGTGGTTCTACTTTTTCAGATTGGTGGGCCTATAAAATGGAAGTTCGTGACGCCATTCCTTATAATGCGGCTTTGATGCAAAAGGCAGGCGTAATGGTTGCGATCAATTCAGATGATGGTGAAATGGCACGAAGGCTTAATCAAGAAGCTGCAAAAACAGTTCTATATGGAGGATTGACCGAAGAGGAAGCGTGGAAAACAGTTACCCTAAACCCTGCAAAATTGTTGCATTTGGATAATAGAATGGGAAGTATAAAAGTTGGAAAGGATGCCGATTTGGTGCTTTGGAACAATAATCCACTTTCGATTTATGCTCGCCCCGAAAAGTCAATAGTAGACGGTACTATTTATTTTGATTTGGAAAAAGAGCAGCAAAAACAAAATGAAAATAAAAAAGAGCGTGCAAGAATTATTCAAAAAATGATTCAAAGTAAAGCTGTTGGTGCCCCAACCAAAAAGCCTGCTGGAGCAAAGAGTCAAATGCATGATTGTGAAGAAACTACTGATGGTTTTTTTCATGAACAAACTGATAATTAAATATTCGATCTATTTGAAATCTGTAGGCAAACAGTTTTATACTTCTCTTTTTTGATTTTAAAAAATAAATAGTGATTTTGAATTTTCATTTGACAATAATTATGAAAAATATTAAAGAAAAATTAATTGCAATAAGTTTAATTATCAATTTGGGTATTTACTCAATTTTAGCCCAAAATCCATTGCCAGGTAAAACACAATCAAAAACTGTTGTTCTACAAAATGGCGTAATTCATGTAGGTAATGGTACGGTTATAGCAAACGGTGAAATAGTTTTTGCGAACGGTAAAATAACTTCAGTTGGTGCAATTACAAAAAATTCCCCAAACAATGCCACTGTAATAGATTTAGAAGGAAAGCATGTGTATCCTGGCCTTATTTCAATGAATAATCATGTTGGTTTATCTGATGTTGAATCCATCGCAGCCGTAAATGACTATCGTGAAACTGGCTCAATTAATCCCAATGTGCGTTCTTTAGTGGGCTATAATACTGATTCTGACGTAATTCCTACGGTACGTGGCAATGGGATATTGATAAGCCAAGCTACACCCGAAGGTGGAATGATTTCAGGACAATCTTCTATTTTTAACTTAGATGGGTGGAATTGGCAAGATGCCGTTTTGAAAGCTGATGATGGCGTATGGCTTAATTGGCCACCAATAATGAGTAGTAATATCAATACGGAAACTTTTAGTGTTAATCTTACTAAAAATGAAAAACGAAAAGAATTCATTCAAGAAT
>JANMZR010000239.1:0-36430 GCA_031383555.1 Cytophagaceae bacterium
GGTATTTCAAAAATATGGGTGACTACAAATACAAGTAAGAAAATAAGAAAAGTTTGTAACAGTCTTTTTTTCGAAGTTTTGTAAAGCAATTGATTGTTTTGGCTTTCTGTTACTTTGTTAGTCATGGTACCAAATATAAATCCAAGTAAAAAGATTGTTGGAATATAGAAAATGTGTTGAATTGTCATAATAAATAAATTTTAGTTGAATTTAATTTCTCAAATATTTTTGAGATTCAAGCAATATTTCTTTATATAAATTTGACCTGTCATTTTCGTTGAAAGGTCCAGGTATTGAATGAACCATACCTTTCATTTCTTTATGAATTATAGGAACTTTTGCATTTTTAAGTTTTTCAGCAAAATCCTTTCCAGTATCTTTTAATGGGTCAAACTCACAAGTAATAATATAAGCAGGCGGTAAATTTGATAAACTATCTGAATAAAATGGGAACGCAAATGGGTTTGTTCGGTCAGCTTTATTAGGAGTATAACTTTCTAAAGCATACTGCATTTCGGGTTCTTGTAAATAGTACCCTTTTTTCATTTTTTGATAGGCTGTTGTTTTGAATGGAGGGTAGCTTGCTGGGCATTCCAAAATTTGATATTTAATATTAGTCAAATTCTGTTGTTTTGCCTTTAACGCTACAATTGATGCAAAAGTAGCTCCAGCACTTTCACCCGCAACAATTATTTTATTAGGGTTTCCGTCCCATTTTTCGATGTTTGAAATCGTCCATAAAAAAGCAGCAAAACAATCATTGTTTGGAATTGGGTAGGGGTGTTCAGGCGCAATCCTATAATCGACCGCCACTACAATTGCATTATATAATTTGGACAACCGGGTTGCGTAAGATACAGAAAGGTTTGTCCAAGGCAACACGAATGCTCCCCCATGAAAATAGACTATAACTGGGCTATTTTTATTAAATTGTTTTGGCTTAAAAATAAATGTTGTTAGACTATCATTTGTTATTTTAAGTGTATCTACACTTACTCCTTCCAAATTTATTGGCATTGCATCTATAAAATGGCTTCGTTCTGATACTGTCATTTTTTTTAACCTTTCAGCTACATCATCCGTTGCAGCTAATTTTAAAAAAACAGCTTGTCCCCAATTTTAACGCCCATGTGGAGTAAATGTCAGATAGTAGATATACCCAAGAATACCAATGATAGTAACCAGAACAATAAGTGAAATGTATTTTATTATTTTCATAATTAAGGTCAATTGATGAGTAAATTTAATTTAATTTTTAGAAAGTATGGTAAGCGGTTGCCACAAACTATTAGATTTCAGAAAGTTTTTTTGTACGTAAAAAGAAGACCCCTATTATCACAAGCCATATTAGCCAGCTTGTACTTCCAATAAAGCCAGCCATATCCCATACAGGAAAACCTTTTATTACTGTTGCAAATAATTCAGCTTGAGCCAGCAGGTAAATAACAGCACTAATAATACCCAGCCAATTTACCCACTTTGGCATCAGTTTTAATTTGGCAAATGAAATGGTGATCATCACTGTCCATGCAATAGTAAAAAGTTGGCCTAAATATTCGCCAAGTATTACACCGCCAAACTGGTGAATGGTTTTAAAGGAAACAATGGCAGCAGCTTTTGTTGCTTCGTCTGTTCCATGCACAAATGTGCCAGCCAATACTGGTACAACAAATGTCCATCTTAATAAGCCAATCATCTGAACAATTAAACCAATTACACCAATGGTAGTAGCCATGCGTGCCAAAGGAGCTTTGTTTTCAAATTGTTGCCCGATCATGATATAAGCTGGTAGCAAAGGAATACCGGTTATGGCAAAAGCAAACCATGTCCATATAAGAGAATTTCCACCTTGGTAAAATTTTGTAAGGATGATTCCGGTGTCCTGCCTTAGAATATCAGGATACTCAAAAATGGAGGTTAACATAGTGTAGGGAATGAGCAATGCAATTGCACCTGTAATGAGTAAGATTCCGATTGTTTTGTTGTTATTTTTCATTTTGTTGTATTTTTATTGACAATGTAAGGGTGTGTCAAGGTTAAGTCCCAGTTGAACTGTGCCTAATTTTGTTTTTATATTTATATTTTTAAAAGAAGATTGAATAACTGATACCAGGTGTTGGATTGATTTTTACTTCATGCCCTTTGGCGGCAACGCCAATTGCACCAATTCTTAGGTTAAGTCCTTTCCACACCATCCAACGAAAACCTGCTTCCATGCCAAGTGCATTTTCATTTTTGTAATCAAGGTTCAATCCTCTTAAATAAGATGCACCGGCATAAAAGGAAGAAGGATTTTGCTTTTTGCCAACGGGCAGAAACCAAAGCGTTGCACCTGTTTTAATAAACTTGGTGGTTACGCCACTTTCAAATGCAGTAATGTAATAGCCTGCATGAAAGGAAACGTTCTGATGACGGTACTCTAAACCGATAGAAGGATTGCGGAATCCATTAATGCTGAATTCGTTTTTTGAAAATTTGCTTTGAGAAAAAGCGGAAGTTGATACGAGTACAAGAAGTACAATAATTACCTGTTTCATTTTGTTTTGCATTTTTATTGTTAATTAATAATGCAAAGTTCAGAACAGTGTAGTTCTTTATAACGGACAAATGTCTAAAAGAGAAAATCAGCGTATTTTACTTCGTATTCTGCTCAGGTGGCGTGGAGTAACGCCGAGTATAGATGCTAAATGTTGCAGCGGTATTTGCTGTAAAAGATGTGGTTCATTGGTAAGCATTTTTTCGTATCGCTCCTCTGCTGTTAATACAATTAGGTCGTAGCGACTGGCATCAATTCCACAAAGAGTGGCGTCCAGTAAACCTATATAAAAGTCCTTAAAAGCAGGAATTTCATTCAACAACATTTTTAGTTTTTTTTTACTAATCATGCTAATACTGCCATCTACTAATGCTTTTACATTCTCTAATGCAGGTGCTTCGCTAATAAAACTTAACACGGAAGCAAAGAAAGTATTTTCGAGCGATATATAGTTGGTTCTTTCTTCTCCGTCTTTAATTACATAGTATTGAAACATTCCGGTTTCTACAAAGCCAATATACCTGCTTGTTTTACCCTCTTCAACAATAAAATCATTTTTTTTGAATGACTGTAACTCAAAAGCATTTAATATTTTTTCCAGGTCATCACCTGCAAAACCAATCGTTTCAAAATATTTTCTAACTTTTAACATACCTTTTTTCTTAAATTATGTGAGGTCTTTTTATGCTTGTAAGTAACAAATAGTTGTTTTCAAATAAAAACTTTGAACCTCTCAAAGCAGCATTTAGTAAGATATTCCCTATCGTCAGGGTGGGCGATTTCAATAAGTAATTTGGCTCTTTGCCGAAGGTTTTTACCAAAAAGATTGGCAACACCATACTCAGTAACAACATAATGGACATGGCCACGAGTAGTTACTACACCCGCACCAGGATTTAGGTTAGGTACAATTCTCGAAATCCCTTTTGAAGTACGACTGTTTATGGCAATAATTGGCTTGCCACCCGCACTTAAACTTGCCCCTCTCATAAAGTCCATTTGCCCACCAATGCCACTATATTGGTATTCGCCGATGCTGTCAGCACATACTTGCCCAGTTAAATCAACCTCTATAGCCGAGTTTATAGCTATTACCTTTGGGTTTCGACTAATTACATGTGGGTCGTTTACATAATCGATATCCAAAAAGGCAAACGACGGATTGTCATTGACATAGTCATATAATTTTTTTGTTCCAATTGCAAAAGCGGTAACTGTTTTATGTGGGTGCTTTTTTTTGAATTTATTATTTACTATTCCTTTTTCAACTAATGAAATAATTCCATCACTAATCATTTCTGAATGTACGCCGAGGTTTTTGTGGTTTTGTAAAAAAGATAAAACTGCATCAGGAATAGTACCAATACCCATTTGAAGGGTACTGCCATCGTCTATTAAGTTGGCAATGTTTTCTCCAATTTTCAATTCAGTTTCACCGACCTTAATATTATAATTTTCCTCCATTAAATCTGCCTCATAAAGGACAGTTTTAGTGAATCGACTGATATGAATCATACCATCGCCAAGTGTTCGAGGCATTTTTGAATTAATTTGGGCAATTATTTGCTTTACATTATCTACGGCTGCTCTGGCAATATCAACTGAAAGGCCCAAAGAGCAAAATCCATGTTTATCAGGTGGCGATACTTGTACAATGGCCACATCAAGCGGCAAAATGCCTCTTTTGAAAAGGTCGGGAATATCCGATAAAAATACAGGAATATAGTCGGCTCGCCCGTCGTCAACGGCCTCTCTTATTGGTGCCGACACAAATAATGAATTGAAATGAAAGCTATTTTTATATTGTGATTTGGCAATTTCAATATCTCCTTTCAATGAAATTGAAACCAGCTCAACATCTCTTAGTCTACCGCTTTCTTTAGCCAGTTCATTTATAAGATAATTGGGTGTGCATACACTACCATGCACAAATACCCGCATGCCCGATTTTATAATTGAAAGTGCTTCAGCTGCGGAATGGTAATTAATTGTATTGATCATTTTTTATTAGTAAAGCTTTCCTTCCTGATTTTCGATTAGGTTAAGAAAAAGTATTTCAGCTGTAATAATAGTTATTAATATTTTTAAATGATGTATTTGGTATGATAAAAGCTAAAATGTTTAATTTTCATTATTCAAAATCAATTCAAAGCTTTTTTTCTTGCGGTCTTTCCTCAAAGTTATTCTACTGGTATTTATTATATTATGATAAATGTCATTTAATTAATTGAGTTTGGTAGGTTTATCAAATAACTACATTTATCAATATTTAACCTAACAAAAATCAGTTTATTTGAAATTAGAATTGATCAATTTTGTATAAAGGATATTACAATGTTTCAAACTCAAGTGCACTTATTTATGACACATTTGCCAGTATTTGGCTCGCTTTTAGGGGGCTTGGTATTGGTGCATGGTATTTATAAGAGAAGCAATCCAACAAAAATCGCCGCCTACAATCTATTCATAGTTTCGGCTATTGGTGCTTGCATCGTTTATTACACAGGTGCAGCTGCACAAAAAAGTATTGAAAATATAAGTGGCCTTTCCGATTATACTATTTCCCAACATAAGTATTATGGCACCATTTCATTATTGGTATTTTTGTTATTGGGCATAGTTTCTGTAATTGGTTTATTCATTACTAAACGAGGCAATATACACTCGAAATGGATTGCCAATTTTATCTTTTTGGTCGCTTTAATTTGCTTTGGTTTAACATTAAAAACAAGTTTAATGGGAAACAAAATAAGACATACTGAGCTCAACAAAATAGTTCCTTTTCCTCCACAAAAGGTAATTGATGAAGAATAAATCAATAACGATTTGAAATAGATTTTGAAAATAGTAAGCGCTAGAATTAGATGTTAAAATTTGATACAATGTCAAAAATATTTTTACAAAAATTCTCAAGAAATGAATATAAAAGATTTACATAAAAAGTCAAAGGCTGTCTCTTTAATACCTCATTTTAAAGCTATTGAGGGAAATGTAATTGCAATTCAAATATTGTTTAATGAACTTTTGACCGAGCATAAATCCATCCTGCCTGCGCTGCTTATTTGCATAGAAGGCGAAGCAATTTATGAAGAAGAGCATGGTGTAAAAAAAATATTAAAGCCTGGCGATTTCGTAAATATTGAACCAAATGTAAAGCACTGGGTATCAGGTAAAATTGACAGCCAGTTAATTCTAATTAAGTGATTATTTGACTTATTGGTATTGAAATAACCAACACAATAGTGAATAAGAAAGACAAACAATTTTTATTGGAGGTAGAGTTAATCTGGTTGAGTAATTTTAATGGTTTACTAAGCTCCAAAAAAATAAAGTCCAAGATAAAAGTGTCTATTCCAGAAGCATTTGGTGGAAAAACGAAACATTGGTCGCCAGAGCATCTTTTTCTAGGCTCAATTTGCTCGAGTTTTATGACTACTTTTTTTGCATTTACAAAAAAACTCAAAGCCAAAATTTTGAATTTGGAATGTAATGCTATTGGCCAAATTGAAATTGTTGATGGAAAATATCAATTTACACATATTAATGTTTATCCAAATATTTATATTGTTGATGAAAGCCAAAGAAAATTGGCCCATTTATGCCTAGAAAAAACGCATAAACAATGCTTAATTATTAATTCTATAAATGCTGAAATGTTTTTTCATAGTGAGATTCATCTTGGGAATGCTGATAAAAATGAAAAAAAACCTTCATTTTAACCTGCCTTTTTAGTACTTGTAATTTATAAAATTAGCCTATTTTACAAATAAATTCCTTTCCAAAAATAAGAGCCAATACTAAATATACCTACCAATAAAATAAGCCAAAGGGTAATTTTTTTGAATCTTTCTTGTGAGATTTTAAATAAAAGTAATTTGCCTAAGTAGGAGCCTATAAAACTAATAATCAGTAATATAGGTGCTTTCCATATCATTTCTTTGGTTAAATAACCTTGGTAGGAATAAATGCCAAATCGGCTAGTGTCCACCACAAAATCAATTAAAGCTGATGTAGCTAAAAAGCTATTTTTATTGATATTGAAAGAGGCTAATGTTAGGCCACGAACCGCCCCTCCGGTTCCTAACCAACCGGCCAGCCAACCCGCTAAACTGCCTCCTATAATAGAATTTTTGGTGTCAGCTTTGAACGAAAAATTGGACCAAGTCAATAAAAATGCAGCAAATAACAAAAGTAATAGGCCCAAAATAAGGCCTGAATATTGTGAGGTTAAAAACTTAGAAAAATAGGCACCAATAATTACAAATATGAAAGAGGGAACACCAATTTTTAGAAATAAATTATAATCAACTCCTTTTCTGAAAAGATAAATTTTTGAAAGATTACTAAATACATGAAGTAAAGATGTAACGCCTAAAACTTGGTGGAAATCGAAAAAAAAATTGGCCATTGGTACAAAAAAAACCGATGAACCAAAGCCACCAACAGTACCGATTATTTCAATTAAAAAGGTTAGAAAATAAAAAAGAATTAAATTGGCTTCCATATCTATTTTTCACAAAATAAACCTGTTTTTTATGTAATATACCTGCTTATTGTTTGGCTAGAATATGACATTTATCAGTATTTCAGCATTGATTTTGGCCTAAATTTGATTAATTCAAAACTGGAAAAATGACATATTTCAAAACCCTATTTTTATTATTTATTACCAATTTTTTATCAGCTCAAATCAACTATAAAAATCTCAGTATAGAGCTTATCAAACAAATTGAAGTTAATAACTTTACTAAGAAATTCCCGATTGATCCTATTTTAGTAAAGATAAACGAAATGCCAGATTCTTTACAAAAAGAATATTTTCAAAAAAATGCAAAATTGTTTTTATTTGAAATTGCTTATGGCCATAAACCTAAATATTTACAGCACCAATCTTTAGAGGAAAACATTGATAATGAGCTAGTTAATAATTCATTAAATTTAATTGAAAATGGCAAATCAATTTCTGAAATCATCGAAAAAATTGAGCCAAATATACCTATTTTCAAAAAATTGAAACCAATTTCACAAATAGATTCATTACCTCAATTGGCTGAAAATTTGAATTTTTATCGATATCTTAATCGATTTTCACTAGACAAATATATTGTTTTAAATATTCCTTCAGCCTATTTGACACTTTATCATGATCATAAAAATATTTTGGAAATGAGAGCAATTGTTGGTAGGCAGCAAAACGAAACGCCTAGATTGGCAAGCTATATTGAGTCGATTACCGTGTATCCTTATTGGGTGCCTACACGGTCAATAGCAACGAAAGAGCTATTGCCATTGATAAAAAGGAATATAAAATATTTGGAAAGTGGAGGATTTGATGTGCTGGATTTAAAAGGGAATTTAGTGAATCCATACGAGATAAATTGGAAGGCTTTATCTGAAAAAAACTTTCCTTATAAACTCCGCCAAAGTACTGGTTGTGATAATAGTTTGGGCCTTTTGAAATTCAATTTGGTAAATCCATTTTCTGTGTATTTGCATGACACTAAGCATCAAAAAGCTGCTCAAGATCTTTTTGAAAAGGAAAATAGGTTTTTTAGCCATGGTTGTATGCGGTTGAGCAAACCAATGGAACTAGCCAATTTAATAGCCGATAAGTCGATGTTTGACGAGGAATTTATGGATATTTGTTTAAAAGAGGCCAAGTCTCAAGTAATTCCTATGAAAGATAAAATTCCGGTTTTTGTGATTTACCAAACCCAACAGTTGGATGAGAGTGGCCAGTTTCACCAATATAAAAATCCCTACAGGTTAAAAGTTCAATAAGATGAATGCACATACTTACGATATTTGGAAAATGTTGGCTGGTGTTGCCTTTTTTTTATTGGCAATGGACCTTATGGAAAGTTCATTAAAGTTGCTCGCAGGCCGACGATTTAAACTTTTCTTAAAAAAACAAACCAATAATAAGTTCAAAGCAATTGGAGGTGCTGCTATTGTAACGGGCTTATTGCAAAGTAGTTCAGTAGTAAACTTAATGGTATTGAGCATGGTAGGGGCGGGTGTTGTGAAAATGGAAAACGCCCTAGGCCTACTACTTGGTTCAAACCTAGGTACCACTTTCGACAGTTGGTTTGTGGCTATTTTTGGCTTTAATTATGATATTGAAAATATAATATTGCCTCTGGCGGCAATTACAGGAATAGGAATGTTTTTTTTAAATAGTAATAGCAAATGGCATATTTGGCTCAAATTTCTATTCAGTATTTCATTTCTTTTTGTGGCTTTGGGTTTTATAAAAACGGGTATGGAAGGCTATGTAAAACAAACAGATCTTTCCCAATTCAATCAATATCCCAATTTGGTTTTCCTGATAGTAGGCGTTTTTTTAACTGCTATTATCCAATCAAGTTCAGCTACTATAGTGCTCACCTTAAGTGCATTACATTCAAATGCAATTACTTTATATGCCGCTATGGCTATAGTTTTAGGCTCTGAAATTGGTACAACTTTCAAGTTGTTTTTAGCTGCTGCAAAGGGCATCTCTGCCAAAAAAAGAATTGCTTTGGCTAACTTTCTATTTAATTTAATAGCTGTAATAATTATGTTTATATTATTGAAACCAGCTTATAACCTAATTACAAACCTTTTAGGAATTAAAAACCATTTGATAGCACTTGTATTTTTTCAAACATTTTTAAATATGTGCGCTATCATTTTGTTTTTTCCATTTTTAACTGTCTTCGGTAAATATTTAACTCGAAAATTCCACCAAAACTCACTCGAAGGTTCTTTTATTGATAAAGGAATATTTAAGACCACTGACGAGGCCTTCACTGCCCTAAAAAAGGAAACCATCCAATTTTTACATTATGTTTTAGAATATAGCTTGGCTTCATTTGAGATAGAAGTTGGAAAAAAGCACATAACAAAATCCGAATTTTCTGAGAAATCGATCGATGAGCAATATGAATTTATTAAGCAGTCGCACGGCCATTTACATGGCTTCTGTTTGAATTTGCAAAATAGTATTACCAATAAAATGGATATAGAAAAGCTAGAAAAGATAATTACTGCGAATCGAAATCTAATTTATGGAGCCAAAAATATTAGAGATGCCCAACTTGATATTACACAGTTTCGTAACTCTTCAAATGATATCAAATACAATTTTTATTTAAATTCCAGAACTAAATTAGAATTTTTTTCTAAGCAAATTTATAGCTTATTGGCTTTGGATAATAGTCAAAATAGGTTTGATGAATTAGCAAAAATTTACCAAGAAACCTCCAACGGATACCAAGGAACGGTTCAGTTATTATATAAAGAGAACCTTGCAAATAATGTAAATGAGGTGGAAATAACGACATTAATTAACTTTAATAGAGAGCTTTATACATCCTTTAAAAGTATCGTTTTTGGGCTTAAAGACACGTTGTTAGAGCCAAAAGAAGCTAGTTATTTTGATAAGCTTCCAGGTTTTATTCGGTAATAGAATAGGTCTGAAAATTGAAATTCCTAAATTGAAAGGAGTTTTTAACTATGGATATATTATAGGCTTCCATTGGCTAGCTAGTCAACTAAAGTTGAAATAAGGAAAGGCCAGGCAGCCATAACTTCTACCTAGGCGGCCAAATTTCACCACGAATGACTTACTCATATAATTGGCGTTAGGTATGAATATTTCTCTAAAAAGCGCATTTTCATTTTTGTCTTTTTCTAAGCCAAGAAGCAGTAATGCTGGCCCGTGTTTTGGCTTATTATTTTTTTGCCTACTAAATAAAAGCCTAGGCTGCTTTTATGCGATTCTAGTTTGTTTGAAAATGAATTAGCAATTTTATCACCGGAGTTTTTCCCATGAGCAAATTAAGAGGAAACAAGTATTTTTTTGGCATTTAAATCAATTACAAAGCCTCTTTAAACTGTTGAAGGCACTGAAAGTCAACTATTGTCATAATTGATTTGGACGGATGATAGAATTCAAAGCCAATCATTGACGCTTTAAATGGTTGGAAATTAATTTTTCCTGTGAGATTACATTCAATATAAAGCTTTTCAATTGCTTTTTTTGGCTCAATTCTTTATTATTTGGTCGGGTATTGAAAAAGAAAATAAAATTTTACAATAATGTTAGAATACCCATAATTTAATTGGAAATGATTTTCAAATAATAACTCCTTTTATAACAGTTTCATTATTGTAATCATTAAATTGTTTTCCAATTATTTGTCTAGGTCCTCTGCTTTGACCAGAATTATTACCCAAAAAAAGTTTTAAAAAATTCTTTCGTCTTTATTATTTGAATTTTTTATGCCGCAAGTATTGATGCCAAACAGTGAATAAGTCGGACAAAAGCCTGCAAAACTTGTGAGTACAAATATCATTGCAAATATGCTTAAAACAATACCTAAAGTATTTTCAATTATACCTTTGTAATACAAAATACCAATGATAAGAGCGACTATTAATCTAAATAATTGATCGATTGAACCCATGTTCTTTTTCATAATTTTGTTTGTTTTAATTGTTTGAAATATAGGAACTACAATTGCTGAAATTGCTACGCAAAATTACCGCTAGATTTTATTATAAAAACTGACTTAAGCCTGTTCTTTATATGATTTTTGTAAGTATTATATGGTATTAAGGATGCTTTGCTGAAGAAGGAAATAGCTACTTAGTATTTGACTAAGGTTTGAATTATAAAATCACATTCCAACCCTTTAGTAAATATATAAGAAATAAGCAGTTTAAATACTGTGTATACTCATCCTTACTAATGATAAAAGTCATATAATTTCTATATAGAATAATTTACTTTCGTAGAATTAATAATTTTTTGGATCTAATCAACTAAAATAAAATAATGGAGCAAAATTTATTAGTACCCTTAGGCGATTGCAAAAAAATCTCACCAAATAGAATTGTCATGCTAAAAGCTGAGAGCAATTACACTTTAATTTTTCTTGAAAATGGTAAAAATTTTCTGTCCTCGATTACTTTAGGAAAATTAGAAAAAAGATTACAAGGATTTGATTTTTTTCGGCCAACCAGATCAACATTAATTAACCTACAACATATTTTAGATTTCACCTATGATAGTAAAAAAAACCATGTAAAAAATATACAAATGTCAAATAATAGTGAAATTACGGTTTCAAGAAGAAAAAAGAAGTCTTTTGAAAATAAATTAAGGCTTTTTCCAGCTTTGAAATTTATGATTTAAATCAAAGTTTTGGTTAATCAATATCATTTATTTGAAAGTATTTCGGTTATAATTTTAGGTTGTAAAGTTAATGCATGGCTTTTTAAGCCTCGCTATAGGGTTGGCGGGGCTTTTTTTTATAAAATAATACAAATATGAAAAAGATAATATTTTTAATTAGTGTGGTAATTCTTAATACAGCATGCACCACACAAAGAATTACAAATACTTGGAAAACTGAGGAGAATGCGCCCAATGTTTATAATAAAATACTGGTATTAGGTTTGATTATTGATTCAGATCGCTCTATTCAAGAAAATATGGAAAACCATTTGGCAGGCGATTTACGTGCATTGGGGTATAATACTGTAACTGCGTTGAAAGAATTTGGCCCAAAAGCCTTTGAAAAAATGACTGAAGAAGCGGCAATTGAAAAGCTAAAAGGTAAAGATATTGATGCAGTAGTTACCATAGTTTTACTAGATAAAACGAGAGAAAGCGGCTACGTGCCAAGTAATAACCAATATTCTCCATTTGGCTATTATAACAACTATTTTTGGGACTATCATAGAACTATGTATCGTCGCATTTATTCGCCAGATTATTTTGTGGTAAACACTCGATACTTTTGGGAAAGCAATTTATTTGATATG
Organism: Cytophagaceae bacterium; assembly: GCA_031383555.1. Classification (GTDB taxonomy): domain Bacteria; phylum Bacteroidota; class Bacteroidia; order Cytophagales; family Spirosomataceae; genus JANMZR01. The sequence goes on from JANMZR010000239.1 coordinate 12,350, forward strand.
AGAAGTCAAAAATTGATATATTCTGCTCAAACACAATCATTTGACCCAGTTGATTCTGAATTGATGGGCCATAGATATGGTAAAATGATTGTAAAAAATTTAGTTAAACAAAAGATTTTGGTAGATAAAATAATGAAGTAAACTTTTCAAATTTGAAATATTATTTTCACCATTTAAAAAAAATTTGAGATTTTTATTTTCAAAATATCTTGCCAAAAAATGATATGCAGATTTTGAGGGAAATATGTAGTATCTCTTCCAATTGTTAAATAATTTCTAAAAGGCTAAAAGGGAATTAAACTCATATTATAATCTTCCCATCCTCCATTGTAATTATCCGATGGGTACGGTTAGCAAAAGATTGGTCGTGAGTAACTATGAGCAAAGTTTGATTAAATTCTTCTGCCAATTTCTTGAAAACACCAAATACTATTTCACTGTTTTTATTATCTAAATTACCAGTTGGTTCATCGCCCATGATTATGTGCGGGTCGTTGATTAATGCCCTTGCAATAGCCACTCGTTGCTTTTCACCTCCTGATATTTGGCTTGAGAGTTTCAAGGCTAAATTTTCTATGCCTAACATTTTTAATTTTTCCATTGCCCTACTTTCTATTTCTTCCTTTGCGTATTTCCCTAGCTTTAGACCAGGCAGCATCACGTTTTTTAAAACAGTAAATTCATCTAACAAATAATGAAACTGGAATACAAAGCCGATTTTTTCGTTTCTGATTTTTGCTAAATCAGGTTCTTTACGGTTCACCATAGTTTCGCCATCTATCAATAATTCGCCTTCATAGTCAGTGTCCATTGTTGACAATATATACAAAAGTGTAGATTTCCCACAGCCTGATTTGCCTGTGATGGATACAAAATCGCCTTTATTTACTGAAAAATTAATGTCGGAAAGTACCTTCACAGTAGTTGGGTCGTGGAAGTATTTGTTGATATTTTTAGCTTCTAAAGTAATGTCGCTCATTTTATTTTCCTCTTATGATAACTACAGGGTCAACTTTACTGGCTTTTCTTGACGGAAACCAACCAGCCAAAAAGGTAGTAATCAATGAAAAAACAGTTCCAATTACATAGAAAATGGGATTGTAGTTAATTGGGTAAGTTTTCACACTTGGCAATGATGCAGTGCTGAAGGGAATCTGGTCGATTAAAGCGGATAATCCTAAGCCAAATAGCAAACCCGCCAAACCTCCAAAAATTCCAATACTCATAGCTATTACTAAGAATATTTTTTGCACGTCTCTGCCTGCAAAACCAGTCGCTTTCAAAATAGCAATGGTATTCATTTTTTCATAAATCATCATGTTCAAAATGTTATATATTCCAAATCCTGCCACTATCAACAATACTATACCTACTGCATAAGAAATTAAAGTTCTTACAGAGCTGCCAGTTTCAAAAGTGGCATTGGCTGTTTGAATATCTTCAGCATCAATTTCAAAAAGCTTTCCGAATTCTTTTGCTAGTAAAGGTGCGGTGGTTACATCTTTAAGTTTTATTTGAATATCAGTTATAAAATTATTGGGCTTTCCTGTCAGTTTTTGTACTGTAGAAATGGATGCATAGCTTTGGCTTTTGTCCAATTCTTGTATACCAGATTGATAAAAACCAACCACTCTCAATGCAAATCTTTCACCATTCAGCGTGGCAACTTGTACTACGTCGCCAAGGTTGGCCAATAGTCTATCTGCCAAGCCTTTCCCCAAAATAATACTATTTGATAATTTGTCAATATCTGTCGAGTTTCCTGATGTTACGTAATTATTGAAAAAAAATAGTTTCCCTTCACTAAGTATATCAATTCCATTCACTACACCTGTAATTTCAATAGCTCCATCATTGAAAAATACAGGAGAAACTATTTTCGGAGCTATACCCAAAACCCTGCTGTCTTGTTTGAGATTTTGAATAATTGCTGCACTGTTGTAAATCTCCTGCCGGCTGATACTCGACTTAATGGAATGGATAAAATTATGGGTATTTTTATCAGTAAAAAGGCTGTTAATTGGTTGATTTACATTAGGTTGTATTTCATTATAAAGCCTAACATGAGGTGTTCTATTGAGTAACAGGCCATCTAAAAGGTCGTTAAGGCCTGCCATAAAACTGAGCAAGGTTATGAACATTGTAATACTAAAAGTTACTCCAATAGCAGCCACTAAAGTTTGTTTGAACCTTGCCAATAAAAGTGATTTGGCTATATCTATAATAAGCTTTAAGTTCATTCGATGGGTTTAATTATGACATCATTTACTGTAATTCCTTCCAATATTTCAACTTTCTGGTAATCTTTCAAACCCGTTTTTACTTTAACTTTTTTCTCTTTTTCGAGCATAACAGAATCACCATCCAATAAGTAAATTCTAGGAATAGTGATAACTTCGGATTTTTGTTGAATAATTATATTTGCCTCGCAAGTAAGATTTGGATATAAGGTTTTGGGTGGTTTTGTAAAAACTGCTTCAATCATAAATGACTTCGTTTTTTCATTCATAATCGGATTAATTTTAATGACCTCGCATTCATATACTTGTCCTTTATAACTATCCATGTTCAAAGCTATTTTTTGGCCAATTTTCACTCGATTAATATCATATTCATCAACTTGTAATTCCACAAAAAAAACCGTGTTATCACCAATAATCGCAACAGGACTTTGCGAATTTACCATTTCGCCTTTTTCTAATAATAATTGGTAAACTTTTCCGTCAATATCACTTTTTATGGTAAAGTCATTATTGGTTTTTTGTGATAATTCTAAGTTTTTCTGGGTCTGTTTCTGTTGAAAATTTATTTGTTTTTGAAGTTCAATTAAGCGTAATTTAGCCGCTTGGTAGTTATTTTTTGATGTATTTGCAGTCAATTCTTTATTGATTAATTCATTATAAGTGCCAACTTGTTGAGCCCAAAGGTTTTGCTGTTTTTGAAGAAACAAAGCATCATTATCCATCTTAGTTTTGGCTAATTCTATACTTATTTTTAGTTCGGATAACTTTTCAGTATTGGCAGCAAAAGAGGCATAATCTGCCGAAAGTTTTGCATTCTCTAAGTTTAGTTGTGAAGTAGTATTGACTAATCGAATAATGGGATCTCCTTTTTTTACAATATCGCCCTCAGCTACTAAAACTTTATCAATCAAGCCATTAACCAATGAATATACCTTGTATTGGTTTTTACTTTTCACAAGGCCCGAAGCATAAACCGATTCGGTAATACGTTCTTTGACAGGCTGGGTAGTTTCCTGTTTGTTTTTACAATCATAAAAACATAAGGATAGAAGCAGTATTGTTAGCGTAGTTTTTTTCAATTTAATAATTTGAAGTATTTACAAAAATTCTATTTTTTTTATTGATTAATTTTAATTTGGTTAAAATATAAATTATGAGGCCTATTGATTGATTTTAAAAATTCAAAACTATAAATTAACACCAAACATATAACCAACTAGTGCTGATAAAACCATTGCAATTGTACCCCAAATAGTAATTCTTAATATAGCTTTTTTTACACTTGAGCCTCCTGTTTTTGCCGCAGTTGTTCCTAAAATAATTAGAAAAATAGTTGTGAAACTATATAGCCAATATTCCATTCCTTTTACTGGTGCAAAAAGTATTACTAATAGAGGCAATATACCTCCAACCGTAAATGCAGCTCCAGACGCTATTGCTGCTTGTATTGGGTTGGACTGACTAATCTCGTTTATTCCCAGTTCATCTCTAATATGTGTCCCCAAGGCATCTTTTTCTGTCAATTCAATTGCAACTTGATTGGCGGTTTCTTTTTTTAGGCCTCTCTTTTCATAGATTAGCGCTAATATTTTCAATTCGTCTTCAGGCTTTTCTTTAAGCTCTTTTTTCTCTCTTTCTATGTCTGCTTTTTCTGTGTCAGTTTGAGAACTTACCGAAACATACTCTCCAGCCGCCATTGATAAAGCCCCCGCAACAAGGCCAGCAACTGTTGCTAGCACAATAGGTTCTCTTGTTGTACTTGCAGCCGCAACACCAATAGCAAGACTTGAAATAGATATTATTCCATCGTTTGCTCCCAATACAGCGGCTCTTAACCAGTTGCTCCTATGTATGTAATGATTGTCTAAATAATTTTCAATTGTTATCATTTATTCTCTTTTTGCTGTCATTTAAATCACGCCTATTGGTCAAATCAAAAATCATATTCAAATAGGCTTAACTTGTTATTTGCCCTTGCCAATTCCTGTTGTAACGTATTTATTTGGTTCAACAAATTAGCAATTACTTCTATTCCCTCGATATTAATATTAAGTAAATAGTGAAACTCAATCATTTTTTCTAAATTTTTCAACTGCTCATTTTTTAGGTACTTATTATTGTCCATTTCGATGAATTCAATAAGACCAATATTATTCAGTCCATCAATAAAGGAAATATCAACTTGATTATAAAGGCAAAAATGTTCAATTAGGATTAAATTATCAGTTTCCATTTCTACTATTTTTTAACTCGGTAAATAATTCTTTTTCTTTGGTAGTAAGATGGGTAGGCAGTTTTATTTGGTAGGTTATAAACAAATCGCCAAACTCGTTTTCCTTTTTATAAACAGGGAAACCTTTGCCTTTTAGTTTCACTTTTGTACCTGATTGTGTTTCAGGGGCGACATTTAGTTTAACCTTTCCATCAAATGTATCGGCCAATATTTCGCCACCTAACAAAGCTGTGTACAAATCGATCTCAATATTTGTGTATAAATTACTGCCCTCTCTTTTGAATTTTGTATTGTTTGTTATTGAAAAGGTAATGTACAAGTCGCCATTTGGGCCACCGTTAAGGCCAGGTTGTCCATGGTTTGCGATTTTTATTACCTGCCCATTTTCAATTCCTGCTGGAAAAGTAAGCCTGATATTTTTGCCGTTCACAGCTAGTGTTTGTTGTTGGCTTTTATAGGTATCCTTTAGGTTTAGGTGTAATTCGGCGTTCAAATCTTGCCCACGAAACTTAGATTGCCTACTACTGTTGCTAGCCTGACCACCGAACATTGACCCAAAGAAATCAGAAAAATCACCAGAAAATTGCTCGCCCCCAAATTGACCGCCACCAAATCCTTTTCCGGTATTATTTGATTGCGATTTAGCTTTTTCAAATTCTTCGGCATGCTTCCAATCTTTGCCATATTTATCGTATTTTTTTCTTTTTTCACTATCACTTAATACTTCATTGGCCTCATTTATTTCCTTAAATTTCTTTTCAGCCTCTTTGTTATTCGGGTTTAAGTCAGGGTGGTATTTGCGAGCCAACTTTCGATAAGCACTTTTTATTTCGGCCTCAGTGGCCGCTTTGGGTATTTCTAATATTTTATAATAATCGATAAACTCCATAGTTTTGTTTTGGTGTAAAAATAAACACTATAAATGATATTAATTGATCAACGTAAGAATTCGATTTTGTGTAGTTTATTTTTATTTCCATGAAGTTACTCAGTTCTAATTAGGCCAAAAATGAGATTATTACCTACTTTTTATGATAAAAATCAGTATTGCAAAAGATTTAATTTGAAGGGCTAATAAAAATCACTTTTTTTCCCCTTTTCAATCATTTAATGTATCCTCACTAGAATTATTTTTCCGGTAAATTTTTTCCTTGTGTTGCTTTCTCATTGCCTAATTTTCCTTCATGACATTACCTTATACATAATCTGGGTTTAAATAAGATAATCTAAGTTTCGTTAAAATTTAAAAAATTATAAGGCTTTCATTTTCAACAAAGTAACAATTTTTTAACTATGCTCCGAAACTTTAATTAAACTATTTTATTGAGCTGTAAAAGGTTGCAATTTATCGATATCCTCTTTTTTTAAAGTCCTCTTCGTACGTAAAAAAAGCCTTCAATTTCTTTTATTCAAGCCTGAATTGGTGAATATCCTCGGCATTGAAATTTGTCACAATTTTATTGAACTTATATAGTAAGTTATTTATTTGATTCTTTACTATTACTTTGATTTTCTTCTTTTTCATCATAATAAAAAGGTTTAAATCAATGTAAAATAAAGTAATAAACCAGCGGCAATGGTCATAATAATTAATGCTGTAAAGCCTAAAATATTTGCGCCTTTGCTATTGGTGTGAATTCCCATAATTGCCTTGTTATTAGAAATATGTAAAATGATGGCTATTAAAACTGGGGCTGTAATACCGTATAAAATGGCGGTATAAATAAGTGCTTTTATGGGCGAAATACCAATGTAATTCAGCGAGAGACCCAATAATAATGAAACAGCAATAATAATATAAAAGCCTTTTGCTTGGTGAAATTTTTTGTCGAGGCCCTGTTTCCAACCAAATGTTTCTGTGAAAATATAGGAAAGTGAGCCTGTTAGCACTGGGATTGCGATCAAACCTGTACCAATAATACCAATTGAAAAAAGCAAATAAGCCATGTTGCCAGCCAATGGTTTCAGGGCCAAGGCTGCCTGTTCCACCGTGTCAATTTGGTGAATTCCTCCCTTGAATAATACTGTGCCAGTGGTAAGAATTATAAAATACATGACAAAACCAGAGAATGTCATCCCGAAATCGACGTCTTGCACCATTTCATCAATTATTTTTTTGCCAACAATCAATTTTTTTTTCTTTTGTTTTACTTCTTCCACTTCAACGGATGCCTGCCAAAAAAACAAATAGGGGGAAATAGTTGTACCCAATATTCCTACCAAAATTGCCAGAAAATCTTTGTTAAAATGGATAGTGGGAATTACTGTTGCTTTTAGTATTGCAACCAAATCTTGATTATAAAGGAAAGGAACTATAAAATAAACCAGCATTACAATACATAAATATTTGAGTACCGCCACTATTTTTTGATAGGGTAAAAAAATGATTAAAAATAATAAAAGTAAAGTAAAAAAAACACTAAAAAAAGTAGCATGGATTGATGGAAACAATAAATTACCGACTGCTCCCATACCTGCAATATCGGCCCCGATATTCATGATAATGGCAGGAAAACTAAATAGTAGCATCAGATATAAAATTGGCCTCGGGTAGTTTTTTTTCAATGTACCAGTAAGCCCTTGTTCAGTAACAAGGCCTATTCGAGCGCACATTTGTTGAATTGCGGCCATCAACGGAAAAGCAACAACGGCAGTCCAAAGTGTGGCTAAGCCGTAAGCTGCACCCGCTTGCGAGTAGGTGGCTATGCCTGAGGGGTCGTCGTCACTGGCCCCAGTTATAAGGCCTGGGCCTAAAAGTTTCCAAAATCGGCGTATTTTATGGGTAATATTTTTTTTTGAAATCATATTTCAATTTAATAGTTTGACTTTACAATTAGTATTTTTTTAATACATTAATCGAAATAACTTAATTTTTATGAATAGCTTTATGATAAATGTTAGGGGATTAACTGATTCTCCTTATTAAAAGTGAAAGTTATCGTTATTAAATTTAAACTAGCTCATTACAGCCAATAATTTTTGATATTTTTTATGGAAAACATTACACAAAATCATATAAAAAGCATCTTAAAACCACGGAAATCCAATTCTAATAAAGGTGATTATGGGCATAGTTTGCTCATAGTTGGTAGTGAAGGTAAAATGGGTGCGGCTGTAATTGCCGCAAGGGCCTGTTTACGTACAGGAACAGGCTTGCTATCAGTATCAGTTCCAAAAGATGAAAGGGTAATATTGCAGATAGCCATACCTGAAGCGATGGTAATCATGCGTGAAATAAAGGAGCCTAATTTGAGTAATTTTACCGCCATTGGCATTGGAAGTGGCCTTGGGTCGAGTGAAGAGGTTTCGCAAATTCTGAATTATGTAATGATAGTATATACAAAACCGATGGTGCTTGATGCTGATGCACTTAATATTATTTCTGCTAATAAAAATTTGATTGAAAAAATTCCTTCAAATTCAATTTTAACGCCTCACCCCAAAGAATTTGATAGACTTTTTGGCGCTCATGAAAGTACAGAAAATAGAATAAAAACGGCTATTGAAAAAGCCATAAAGTACAATATTGTAATTGTTTTAAAAGGTCAAAAAACCCTTATTACATACAAAGGAGAATCTTTTTTAAATACTACCGGTAATGCTGGACTAGCAAAAGGAGGCTCTGGGGATGCGCTTACAGGTATCATAACTGCCCTGCTCTCACAAGGTTATGAGCCGTTTGATGCCGCAAAAATTGCAGTTTACCTCCATGGTTTAGCTGCAGATTTAGCTTTAGAAAAACAAAGCTTGGAAAGCATGTTAATTACCGATGTAATTGAGTGTTTGGGGGCTGCTTTTAAGAAAGTTTTAGGTAAATAAAATAATTGAATTATTCCGTAATTTCTTTGCCGAATTTATTAGTTTTACCCATTACTTTTTCGGTAATATCATCTTTTAAATCAACCAACTTTTCTACTAAATTTTCTTTCATTGTATCAATTTTTACCCTACCTTGATTTACTAAATCTTCAGCTATTTTTTTTCCTTCATGACCTAGTTTTTTTATAGTTTCTGTACCTTTGTCGGGTGCAATTAAAACGCCCAGAACAGTACCTATTGCCAAGCCTGCGGCAGTTCCTACGATTATTTTTCCTGTATTTTGCATGACAATTATATATTTCAAAAAATTTAATTTAATGCCTAAAATTATTAGTTAATTCACTATAAATGAATGACATTTATCAATTTTTCGAATGATATTTGTGAAATAGTAAATTGGGAAATACATATCCGAAGCTTACCTAATCAATCACTTATTCTTAAAATTAATTTTTATATCCTCTACATCATCCATTTCTGGGCCTTTCATTATTTTTCGCCAATCTATGGTTCTGTTGTATATTTTCATGGCTTTATTTACATCAAATACTCTCGGGTCGTTCATTTCCAAATTGTAAGGTGTAAAGTCAGGCTTTGCAGTGAAAAAATCTTGAAGCAAGGATGCTGTAATGTCATATTGGTTCACATAGGGTACTTGGAGTATATTATAGATCATTTTTAAAATAGAGCCAAAATTGGCGTGAGTATTACTTATATAGCCTCTTTTTACATAAGGGCTGGCAAGCATTAATATACTTCTATGTGCATCTATATGGTCCACACCGCCTTGTGGGTCGTCTTCAGTGATGATTACAAGCATGTTTTTCCAATAGGGTGTTCTCGAAAGAAAATGCAAAATTCGCCCTACTGCCAAGTCATTATCTGCCACAAATGAGGCCCTGGAATCGTATCCATCAACAGGTCGTGGGTCTGCAGTATGGTCGTTTGGTATTTGTACGGTTATCAGTGAAGGTATTTTTTGAGTACCAGTCAACCACATTTTTGTAAACTCCTCTTCAAACTGGTTCATTCTAAATTGATCTGGGATATTGGTATTATAGCCGGCATAGTTGTGGCTGGTTCGACTGAACAACGCTTTTTGCATAGGCACCATCACGCCATGAGCAGCACCTGTCAATGTGTCGGACCAAGACTCTCTTACATGAGCAGTTTCATTGGCTTCACCAAAGTTGTAAAACGACACTTTTTTTCTTTCCATGGCTTCCCATATACCTCCTTTTTCTGCATAATCTTCCGGATCCATACTTCCCGTTGAGCCGGGGAATCTTCTACCAGGTGCTGTGCTGAAGTATTTTGCAGTTTTACCAACACTTGAGTTGGCCTCCACCCATTCGTTTGGTATTACGCCCATCATCCAATGGTGGCCGTGAATGGAGGCATCGCTATCGCAATAAAAATTATCACTAAAAGCAAATGTTTTGGCTATCTTATGGTGGTTAGGGGTCACTTTCATTTGCGGGAATTTCCCCTTCAAACTATCGGCCAAAGTATATTCACAATTAACGCCAAATCTTGCCAAAGTAGAGTCGCCTTTGGCATTTTTTAGTTGGCCTAAAACCTCATCATAAGTTCTATTTTCTTTAGTAATATATACAATATATTTTATTGGGCTTTGGCCAGTTTGTGGGTCTATTGGTAGCGGATTATTGTCAACTTTTAAAGATTTTTCCACAAAAGTATTCGCTATAACTTGTTGTGTATAAGTTTTTAAAGTGGCAATATTGGGCATTGGAATTTTCTGAAAACTACCAAGCTGAATATCACCAACATAGGTGCCTTGCGGTGGTGCTATAAATCCACTTCCACCATTTGGCCCAGCCCCAAAACCACGGCAGGTGATGGCATAAATATTCTTTTCTTCGGGTGAAAGTGATACTCTTGTTGGCCCCCAACCAGAAGGAATAAGGCCAATTGTTTTTCGAAGGTTTACGTCAACTACTGCGATTGCATTCATGCCTAATAAAGCCACATAAAGCGTTTTTTCGTCTTTACTCAATGTGATGCCAAAGGGCAAGGCACCACGGTATTTGTCTATTCTTTTGTCGATGCTTATTGGAATATGGGCTACAATTTTATGAGCTTTATAATCAATCACCGAAATATTGTCGTTGGTGGCATTGGTTACATAAATATATTTGCTGCCCACTGCTATAGAGTTAGGGCTCGCCCCGCCAACAACCTCTGCATCTTCAACCATTTGCCCAATTTGATGGCCAGTTTTGTATTTGTCAACCACCTTATTTGTGTTCAAGTCAATTGAAAAAATACTCATTGCCTCAGGAGCTAAAGGGCTACCAACCCCAGGTGCAAATTGCCCATCTACAGTGGTTCCGCTAATAGATTCCTTGGTATTATCACCATAAGGATGACTTGAAATCAGTTTTTCATCAAAGTTTTTTTTCGTGATACCTTCAACCATCGGGTAGGAATACATACCAACATTAGCCACAAAAGCCATTTTTTTATCTTTACTCAATGCCAATCCAAACGGCTGCCGACCCACTTCAATTGATTTTTTCAACGTTTTTGTTTTCAGGTCATACCTTACCAATCGAAAATTAGCTCGATCCAATATCAGCAGTTCGTCTTTATTGAAAACTAAGTCAGAGGTGAAGCTGTCTTCATATTTTATGCCATCGATAGTTCCATTAAGAGAGAGAGAATCCACTACTATTTTGGCTGAAACATCATAAACGATCACCGCCCCATTATCGCCGCCACTTAAATAAAGTCTGTTATTATCATCGGCAAATGCAACACCAATAAAAGAGCTTTCCCCAAGTGGTTTTATTTCCTTTTTATCATAGGAAGGTATTCTGGTTGCAGCTAAATTTTCCAAATCAATTATGGTAAATACGCCATTGTGAATGGTTACGGCCTTTTTGCCATCAGGCGAAAGGCACATTCCGAAAGGATCATGGGTTATCCGCACGACAGCGCCTGCAGGGGTTACCCATCGGCCACTTGGTAAAACAGAGGTGCCTTTTATATTTATTTGAGCATATTGATTTCTACCCGGTACCTCTAAAATGTTCTTGACTTTTACTTGACCGTAAGTAGAAATACTGGCAAGAAGGGAAAATAGCATTAAGTTGAGTTTCATTTTGTTAACTTTTTTAAAAAATAAAACAATGTTAATCAACAAAAAACTAAGATGCCCTTTTGCAATATGAAGGTTGTGTTAAGGTTTAGTTTATTGCTAATTCTTTTTTTTAGATGGCACAAATATAAGTAGTTTAAATCGCTTTTTTGCTGATAAAATAAATGCTTAAATTGGTAAATATTTGGGGGGAAATTCATCCTTTAATACCTTTTAACCCTGTTTTTAAAAATTATTTTTTCCATACAGGACTTATTGAAGCTTGGGGTCGTGGCGAATAAACTAATTCGTAAATTTTTCTTATCACTTGTAATTTAGTAAAACTTCTGTCAATACGTAATGCAGAAAAAGTTAAAAGTTTATTAGATATTTTAAATTTAAACAATAATAGCTCTTTAGATGAATTTGCCTTGGTTATTAATGAAATTGATGATGAAACTAAGGATTTGGTCATAAAATTCTTAAAGAATGGAAAAATAGCTCAAGATATATCTGTTTTTCTTGATGCAGATCTTGAAATTATCAAAACTATTGAAAGCTCAATACTAGATTAGATTTATTTGTAATTCCCCAAAAAGTTGGCAAAATGTTGGCAAATAAAAAAGCAGCTAACGATATTATTCGCTAACTGCTTAATTTTCAGGCTCCCTCTCTTGGGCTTGAACCAAGGACCCCATGATTAACAGTCATGTGCTCTAACCAACTGAGCTAAGAAGGAATATTTATTATGTCTTTTTGATGTAAGGATGTAAACCATACATTAAATTGAGACGCAAAAGTACAATTTTTATTTAATTTGGCAAAAGGAAACTTTGAAAAAAAAGCAAAAATATTTAAGAAACTATCAATTATATTGATTTTGAGCCAGTTAAATAAGACTAGGAGGGCACATAAACTAATTTTTTGGTTTCAAAAAACTCCTCGTCAAAATATTTGTACAATTCATATACTTTGTTTTTTCTGCCAAAAGCTTTTAGCTCTTCGTTCAAATCACCACCTTTGAGGCAGAGGAGGCCGTTTTTAAGGTCATGGAAGTTGTTATTGCTAATTTTCCCTTTTATCCAACCAAAAAACTCAGGTAATTGGGTAACAGCACGACTCACAATAAATTCATAATCAGTTTTCAGTTGTTCTGCTCTTATTTGTTCTGCTTTTACATTTTCAAGTTTTAAAGCAATTGCTATTTCATTTACAACCTTAATTTTTTTTCCAATGCCATCAATCAAATGAAATTTTGCCTCGGGGAACATGATGGCCAATGGTATACCTGGGAAGCCGCCTCCTGTGCCTACATCCAATATTTCAGTGCCTGATTTGAAGGAGATAACTTTAGCAATTCCTAATGAATGGAGCACATGGCGTTCATACAAATTGTCAACGTCTTGCCGAGAAATTACATTTATTTGGTTGTTCCAGAAGCGATAAAGCTCCTGTAGCTCACCAAATTGTGCTTTTTGATGGACAGTAATACTCGGAAAATATTTGTTTATTAACTCCAATATGGTTTATTTATATTTTCTAATTCTACTATTTCCAACGAATTTTACGCATGTTTAATACTGCCAACCAACCCATTGTTGAAATATAAATTGCATATAAAAAGTCAAACAAGGGAAGCGCATACCATTCAATAGTATTACTTAATTTATAGTTAGCAATTACGCCGAATAGCCAAAAAACTAGTAAACGAAAAATAAACCCAGCGGCTAAAATGATTTGTAGTTTTTCAGGAATAAATAACAAAATTGGTAAAAGTAACCAAACTAAAATATGGGAAATAGCGTAAATTCCTAAAAGTAATTTATCTCTTTGCTTGTATCTTTTCCCAATATGCAAATGTCGTTTTTTCTGAATAAACCAATCGGCAAATGTATGTTTTGGTTCGGAAAAGGTATGGGTATCTTTATTAAAACATATGGTTGTGTTGGAGGCGTTGGCATTTTCATTGACAAAAAGATCATCATCTCCTCCTGTTATTTTCTGGTGGTTCCTAAAGCCTAATTTTTCAAAAAACAATTTTCGCCGATACATTAAATTTCGCCCAACACCCATGTAGGGTAGGCCTAAAAGTGTATAAGAAAAGTATTGCCAAGCCGTAAAAAAGGTTTCAAACCGTATAAATTTGTTTAAAAAACCAGCCTCTTTAGTATAGGGTGAAAAGCCCAAAACTAATTGTTTGTCGAAGCCCAACTGATTTACCATACCATTTATCCATAAATCAGAAGCTGGGCGGCAGTCGGCATCGGTCAATAAAATCACTTCTTTTGTGGCTACCTTTATGCCTAGCGATAATGCATATTTTTTACTTGCTAAATGGTCAGGTGTTTCAGAAATGGTTACTAATTTGAAATTAGCGTAATTCAAAATTTCATGTTTCAAATATTCACCTGAGCCGTCTGTTGACCGATCATCTACTATAATCACTTCAAAGTCAGGGTATTTTTGATTGGCTAAAATAGGTAACAATTCAGTTAAATTGTCAAATTCGTTCCAAGCACAAACAACTATTGAAACACTTTTAGTATTAGATGATGAGTATATCTCTTCATTTTTCTCTAAAAGAAATCTTGAAAAAATGACAACAAAATATAGTATTTGTATACTTAATGCGGCTCCGAAGATCAGTGAAAATGCTAGTAACAAGTATAGGTTTATTTAAAAAATATAAATCACAATTTTTAGCAAAAATTATATTAAAATCAATAATAATTTTACAATTACTGTTTCCTTTTTTTAGGCAAAAATAGTATAATTAATCATAAAAAGCTGTTGAAAACCACTAAAAATCTTTCATTTGAAAAGACTTTCCCAAATTGCACCATAAATATCTATTGATAAAACTTCTGATTTTTTAGGTTTTTGGTTTGAAATAAGCACTGGATAAAATTCTTTTTCCACATTGATAGAGCCATGTGACCCTTTAACCAGAGCCGCATTCAACGGAATCACATCCATTCGATATCTAAATCCCAATAATTTTCTGGCTAATTTATAGGCGGCCCTCAATTTTATAAAGGGATTAGCAGGATTCATGAACATCTCCACAGGGTCATACCCAGGTTTATTATGTATGTCGACACACCTTGCAAAATCAGGGGCTAGTTTGTCGTCAAGCCAATAATAATAGGTAAACCAACTATTTGGCTTTGCCATTAAAATAAAGTCACCTGCACGATGATGATTTACTTGATGTTTTATTTTTTCAGTTTCATCCATAACCAAATCAACGCCCTCGATATTTTCTAAAATACCTTTAATTCGAGCCGTTTCATTTAAATTATTGATATAAATATGGGCTATTTGGTGGTCGGCAACAGCAAAAGCTGAGGAGGCGCCACAGTCTAAAAGTTCATGACCACTTTCGACTCTAATTGATAAAAGGCCTTGTTCTCGTAAAATTCGGTTGATATGAATTGGATTGTTTACGTTGTTTATTCCATATTCGGAAAGCAAAATAATTGATGTATTTTGTTGCTCATAATAGGTGATTAAACTTTCCAATACCGAATCTATTTCTTTTAAATCATTTCCAATTTTTGTAAAATCCAAACCAAACTTTTGCAAACAATAGTCTAGGTGAGGGAGATAAATAAGGGTTAAAGTTGGGTTATCAAGCTTATCAACCTCAATTGACGCATCGGCAATCCATTTTGAAGAGGCAATACTTGTGGCTGGCCCCCAAAATTTAAAAAGAGGAAAAATGCCAAATTTGGCTTGTAATTTATCTCTTAAATCTGCTGGTTGGGTGTAACAATCGGGCAGCTTAACACCATCAGAATGGTATTGTGGGCGTGGCGTTGCTGAAAAGTCTGCTGATGAGTACATATTATACCACCAAAACATTTTGGAACAAGTAAAAGTGGGGTCTTTTTTCTTGGCAGCTTCCCATATTTTCTCAGCTTCCACCAATTTGTTGGACTGCTTCCAAAACTTCACTTCACAGGCCTCTCGATCATACCAACCATTGCCCACAATTCCATGTTCATTGGGCTTTTTACCCGTAACATAATTACTTTGAGCAGTAGTTGTAAGTGCTGGAAAGGCTGGTTTTATATAGGTAAGGCTATTTTTTGCAATATATTTTTGTAGAAAAGGAGTGTACTTACCAATCACAGAGGTACTTAAGCCAACAATATTTATTACAACAGTTTTTTGCATAATTTAATTTTTGAGGACAAATATGTCTAATTTGAATAAAATACCACGTTCCCGAAAATAAATATGTTAAAAAACCACCCTCGCTGAGACCTCCTGACAAGTTTTTTAATTATTTTGTTCACCAAACTCAGGGGGGCAATTTGTTGTAAATAGGTTAGAAATTATCTTGCAACAAATTTTTTACCCAATTTATTTCTCTAATTATTGACTCATTAAGGGGAGCTTGAAATTCATCCGGCAAAACACCCCAAGTATAAGTTTCAATTTCGAGATGATTGGTAAATGGGCTTTCTTTTTGCAGCCTTAGTGTTTCAATAATATCTGATTGTGTTGAGCTCAATAGGCCATATTTTTCCAAAAATATCGGCACATGAAAGTGTACTCGCCAAGTTTCAATATTTGAATGAAATCCTATTAAAGCTTCATCTAAATCTCGAAATTTTTGAAAGCTTCCATCTTTTAATTTGGCAATAACTTGATGCAAATAGGTGGGCTCATTATATTGAGCCAAAGCTTGCAATTTTTCATTGGCGTTTTCAGAAAAATCAACTTTTAAAGCTGAACTTATTTGTATTTTTCCAATTTTTAGCTTTTCTTTTTCTAGTTTTTTTAAAACTTCTTTCGGCTCTTCAAAACCCAATGCAAAATGACAAACATCATAGCAAAGTTGAATGTGTTTTTTTATTAACTCAATGGCTTTTTCCTCAGAATATCCTTTCGCTTTTAGCTTTTCAACCCCAATTGGAATTAGGTAATTATTGTACCAACTGATATATTCATCACTATTTTCTAAAATGCCATCAGGCTCAGGTTCTATATCAAGATGTAAGGTTTTACCAGTTTTTACAAATATCTCATTTAGGGTTTCTAGTATTAAGACTATATTTTGAGTGGCTATTTTGGTTGCTTCTTTCAATTCAATGTCTGTTTTCCACCAAAAGCGATAGGAGAGAGGTGAGGTAGAAATACCTCCTTCTGATACGCTTTCTGGGAGTAATTGAGCCAATAAGCCAAACAATCGGATAGTATAATCGGTACGTTCTTGGGTAGTCCAATCGGGTGCATGAACTTGGTCTTTAACTACTACATTATGAAAGTTTCCATATGGGAAACCGTTCATTGTAAACACATAGCAATCGTTGTTTTTTAGCCAATTTGAGAATTCTTCAAAATTAGATTTTTCTAATAAATCAATACTCGCTTGGTTGGCCAATCTGAGCCCAATTCCCATTGGAATAGTTGCACTAACAACCTTTTTTATTTCTGGAATACTTGTTTTTAATATTGAAAAATGTTCGTCCCAGTCTTGTCCAGGGTGAATATTGCTGCAATAAGTGAGTTGTCCAAAGGGCGTTTTCATTTATTAGAATTTGTTTTTTCAAGTTCGTCAACAGCAAGTTTCATTAATTCAAAATCAACCTCGTGTATTTCTTTTCCTTTCCCCAATTGCTCCAAAATAGTTATGGTCAATTGCCCCCCTAAATGCTCTCTAAACTCGTTTAAGCCTTCCCACAGATTTAATTTGTCATTTTCTCCAAGTGCCTGATGATAAAGTGTAAAGCCAAGGTTTTTGAATAAGGAAATTATTCTATCGACTTCATTTTGTGATATAAGCCCTAAAAGCTTTGAGTAAATAGAATCTAACACAATACCAATGGCAACAGCCTCGCCATGACGGATTTCAAAATTGGTTAAATACTCTAGCTTATGTGCGGCCCAATGGCCAAAATCTAATGGTCGAGCAGAGCCAAGCTCAAAAGGATCACCACTAGATATATGACTGGTATGTAGTGCTGCCGATCTAAATATTTGCTCATGCATTACCTCCATATCTCTTGAGGCCATAGCTGAGGCATTGAGTTCCAGCCATTCGAAAAAGGCCAGGTCTTTAATAAGTGCAACTTTTATGGCTTCAGATATGCCCGATCGCCAATCTCTATCGGAAAGAGAAGTTAAAAAAGTTGAATCATTAAAAACTGCTATTGGAGGTGAAAAAGTACCTAAAAAGTTTTTTTTACCCAGAAAATTTACGCCGTTTTTCACCCCAACTCCAGCGTCATTTTGGGACAATACCGTTGTTGGAATTCTTATATGTTTTACACCTCTATGGGCAATTGTAGAAGCATAACCTACCATGTCTAAAAAAGCACCACCACCAATGGCAGCCACAAATGAATGTCGGTCAATTCCATATTTATTAATGGCTAAAAGCGTTTTTTCCAAATATTTAGAATCATTTTTAACTAATTCTCCGCCTGGCAGTACTAAAATTTCGTCAATTAAAGTTATTTTGGTGCTACCATTAAAATATTTTTTAATTGATTGCAGTAAATTGGGATGGTTATTTTCAACCCCTTCATCTATCAAAAATAAAATTTTTCTTTTAAAATTATTTTCTCCAAAATTATTTAGAAAGTGGATAAAAGCTTGGTTATCAGACGAGAAAATATCTTTTGAAAATACAATGTTGTACGAATAGCTTACCTTGAACGATTGTTGAATTGAATGCATTGAAATTTTAAATGGTAATAAGTACAAATAAATTGCAATACTAAGTTACTACAAAAAATTTGGCTAAGTATACTGATATGGGTAGTAAGCATAAAACTAGAATTGCCATTAAAATGTTGCCCGAAATGGCCACCCAGGCTGCATCCATAATAATTAGGGAGAGTACACCTGCTTTAACTGCTCTACCAATATTTGGGCCAGTAGGGTTTGAAATAGCTTTTAATAATGGCTTGAATATCAAATAAATATGAAATAAAATAAGAGGTACAGCGAATAATAAATTACCAGTTTGGTAGGAGGTAATTAACTGGAATACATTAACAATTAAGTATAAAAGCCCTGCAAAATACAGTGTGTTTTTATTGCCACCAGTCACTTCGCCTCTACTAATAATCGTTATAGCGGCAATATAACAAACCGGTAAAATACCTAAATACCACCAATATCCTATTGCGCCATTAAAAATACTTATGCCTAATAATAAATTACCGCCACGGCAAAGTCCCATGTTTATTGGGCCAAATACAAAAAAATGTTTGCCAAACTTGTCATAAAAAAGAGCTAAAATAGCTATGGATAAGGCTATTAATCCACTATTTGCATTACATAAAAATGCTGCTAAAACACCTATTATTAATAATATCGCACCAAAAATTAACGCATTATTTTTACTTATTTTACCAGTAGGAAGTATGCGCTCGGGTCGCTCGATTTTATCAAGTTCCAAATCAAAAATATCATTGAAAACAATTCCGCCACCATAAAGCCCAATTGTAGAAACAGAGAGTAAAAACACTTCAAATGGTTTTATTACTAGAGAAGGAAAGGAAAACGTAGCTATGGCTATTCCGGCAATAATATCAGCTATTGCTGTGATTATATTGGCTGGGCGAGCGAGTTGCAAATAAGGTTTTATATTCAATTGTAGGGTTATTTCTTAGGTACAGGTTATAAAAGCTATTTAATAAATATGGAGTTTTTATCCATCCGAGGTATTTGTCCACCTCTCAAAACTGTATTGCCATTGAATTTCAAACTTTGGTCAATTTCAAGAGGATTCTCAAAATCACTCTTGTTTATTTGGCCACTTTGCGCAAAAGCGTCAATTGCATTTTGATAGGTCACTAATTTTATTACTTCATCAGAAATATTTCTGAGCTTCATTAAAGCGGCCGTTTTTGGCACTGCCAAGGGGTCGCTTATACCCCAATCGGCTGCGGAGTTGATCATTATTCGCTCAGGACCGTATTTTTTTACAATTTCCACCATTCGTTCATTACCCATTTTAGTAAAAGGATATATGGTGAAAGCCGCCCAAAACCCTTTTTCAAGAACCGATTCTACTGTTTCTTCATTGTTATGGTCAATTATAACCATACTTGGGTCAATTCCGTGTTCCAAAGCGATAGACATGCTCAATTCAGTGCCCTTCTTTTTATCACGATGTGGCGTATGTACCTGCACAGGAAGCTTTGCTTCTTTTGCCAGCTCTAGTTGTAACCTATAGTACTTTTCTTCGGCTGCGGTTTGGTCGTCAAAGCCGATTTCACCAACTCCAACTACGCCTTCTTTATATAAAAATAAAGGCAAAAGCTCCATAACTTCCTCTGCCAAAGCCTCATTATTGGCTTCTCTTGAGTTGAGACCAATGGTGCAATAATGTTTAATACCAAATTGAGAAGACCGAAATCGCTCCCAACCAACTAAGGAGCTGTAATAATCTTTGAAAGATGCTAAGCCTGTACGAGGTTGGCCGAGCCAAAAAGCTGGCTCTATTATCGCCACTACGCCAGCATCAATAAGGGCTGTATAGTCGTCGGTGGTACGTGAAGTCATATGGATATGCGGGTCAAAAAATCGCATATCTTTTATGTAATCCATATAATTTGATACTGTATTTGCTGAGGCCTCAGTTTCTGATAATTCTCCTTCAAAATGGGAAGGGTTTTGTGATATTTCTGATTGTTTTTGACACATTTTAGTAAATTTTACTTTTCTAGTTGCCCCCAAGTAAGGCTATTATTTTGAATTGCTCTTAATAATTCAGGATATTTACTGAGCTCTTTTTTTGCAGGAGTATAATCAGTTTCATAGCAAACTAAAGCGGCTGCTGCTTGATTACTATAATTTTCAGATTCCAACATTTTGCAAATATCCTTAAAAATAGTTTCATTCAAATACTTAATTACCATGTGCCAAGCTTGTGAATTTATGGTACGGCCGGCCGCCCAGCGTTCATGTGCAAGGTCGGAAATTGAATTGGCCAATGCTTGATTCGCACGCTTATGAATGCCTTCAATTTGATTAATCTGCTTATCATTAAAAATGCATTTTAGCACCAATTGGTTCCAAGCCAATTCCGAAAAATATAATTTTGGATAGGGATTTTGAAAGGCAATTGCATCAAAATTGGATCCAATATTGGACCTAACTGCATCTGTGGCTCGTAAAATGAAACTTTCAGGATAATGTAAAAACGGTAAGGCCGATATTAAAGCAATAGCTTCTTTGTTTTCAGCTGTTTCAAAAAGCGTATTTATATTTTTAATATAATTTTCTTTGTTTGCTGGGTCAATTTTCGTTAAAAAATAAATTCGCACCAAACGTACCAAATTCCAGTTGGTAAAATTGACTTCGTTTATTAGGCTTTCAAGGTTTGAAATGATGGTTTGACTTATGAATCGGGGTGTAGAAACAAAATTTTGCAGTATTTTGTCATTTTCATCAACTGATTTTAGGTCAATCCATTCCAATTCCTGAGTTGTAGCATATTTTGTAATTAAATCATAAAGTAATTTTGAATATTTATTCTGCATTGATTTTTTAATAAAAAAGAATTCTAGCCTCAAATTTAATCAAAATCGTAAACTTAGTTTCAATTTTTTTTCAATGACCAACCTGCCAAATATTCATAAACCAATTATAAAAACTAATTTTGTTAATGAATTTTAAGTTAACAAATCTCGACTCCCAGTCTAACGCTCGTTGTGGTACCATTTCTACCGATCATGGTGATATTTTGACTCCAATATTTATGCCTGTGGGTACAGCTGGTACCGTTAAAGCTGTACATCAAAGGGAACTAAAAGAGGACATACAAGCACAAATAATTTTAGGAAATACCTATCATTTATATCTTCGACCCGGTTTGGAAATAATTGAAAAGGCGGGTGGTTTGCATAAGTTTAACGGTTGGGATAGGCCAATTCTTACGGATTCGGGGGGCTATCAAGTATATTCATTGGCGGGGACTGGTCGTAAAATTAAAGAAGAGGGCGTTACTTTTAAGTCGCATATCGATGGCTCAAAACACGTATTTTCACCTGAATATGTTATGGACATTCAGCGAATTATTGGGGCAGATATTATAATGGCATTTGATGAATGTACCCCTTACCCATGTGAATATGATTATGCTAAAGAAAGCATGCATATGACGCATCGATGGCTAAAAAGATGTTGTGAACATTTTGATAATACAGCCTCTAAATATGGGTATAGCCAAACCCTATTCCCAATTGTGCAAGGCAGTACATATAAGGATTTGCGTGTTCAATCGGCAGAATATATTGCGTCAATGGAGCGTGAAGGCAATGCTATTGGTGGCCTTTCCGTTGGTGAACCAGCCGAAATGATGTACGAAACTACTGAGGTTGTATGTGGTATTTTGCCAAAAGACAAACCTAGGTATTTGATGGGAGTGGGTACTCCAGCTAATATTTTGGAGTGTATTGCGTTGGGTATCGATATGTTTGACTGTGTGATGCCTACTCGTAATGCACGCAACGGAACTTTATTTACAACAGAAGGAGTAATTAATATAAAAAATGAAAAATGGAAGGATGATTTCAGTCCAATCGATTCAGGGCTTGACTGTTATGCCAGTAATTTCTACTCAAAAGCGTATTTAAAACACCTTGTGAAATCACAAGAAATGTTAGGAGCGCAGATAGCCAGCATTCATAATTTGGCTTTTTATTTATGGCTTGTGGGCCAGGCCCGAGAAAAAATAATGGAGGGTACTTTTTTAACTTGGAAGAACCAAATGGTGGTGAAATTGATGCAAAGGCTATAAAGAAATAGTTTTGAATTCTTTTTTCAGAGTCATAACTCCCTTTGCTTCAAAACATACTTTGAAATCTCCCCAACTGGTGCCACCCAAATATCTTTGCCGTTGATTTTTAGGTATTTGAATAATTTTTCTAACATTTCGGTTTTAGTAGTTTGTGGCCCACTTTTATTTATTTCATGGCCAGCAAGTACCAGCCAGGATTTAGTTTTCCGGGCCGACTCAATCAATTTCAGTATGTCATTAAACGATTTTCCGTCCATTTCCATCCCTGTTAATTGAGCAAGATCACAATAACTGGGGTCGTTTGGAGCTTCATCGAGCCAAGTGCGTCCCGAGCGAAAGTTTTTGGCAATTACTGGTACATAGCTTTCTGTTTTTTGTTCTCTACCCACAAAAGTTTGTCCACAAGGATAGGCAAATTCCGCCATTTCAACACCTAAAAGTGATTTTATTTTTACATTTGCTTCCAGCAATTCAGCCTCCATTTTAGTAGAAGTATAATTTTCCAAGGCATTATTTCTTGACCATAAAAAATTGCCTGAACAGGGATGATTTAAAGAATGGTTGGCTATTTCGTGTCCCGATTTCACAACATTTTTCCAATCTTCAAGCTGCTTTTCTACTGGTAAAGGCAGCACATAAAAAGTAGCTTTTACTTTGTATTTATTCAAAAGATGCAAGCCGATTGTAGGTTGGCTTCCACGGGCATCGTCCCAAGTGAAGCTAATTCCCATGCTTTTACCTTCGGGCCAATTGATGCTTTTAGTTTGTGAAAAAAGAGAAATTGAAGCAAAAAAAAGTTGGCATAAAATTACAATGGACCTAATCATAGTAAGTTTATAAATTTTATAACTCCTTAATTATCAATTTCTTCCATCTTATTTTTATGCCGCCACCATCGTGAATTTGTAAAGCAATTGAACCAGCTATAGAGCCATAGGCATCGTCGGTATGGTTTACCATTTCAACGCCATTGAGATAGGTTTTTACATTATTACCTTGTACTCTAATCTTCATTTTGTTCCATTTACCTACTTTTAGGGCATCATCTTTAGCTTTATCAGGTTTTATAATCCAACCACGCTTATAACTTTCGTAAATTCCACCAGTATCATTACCTTTTGGCGCTACTTCTACTTGCCAGCCTGCAACTTTTGTACCTGTTATTGTGCTATGAAAAAAAACACCAGAGTTGCCATCGGCTTCTTGCTTGAACATAAGGGTGAGCTCAAAATCTTTATAGGATTTGTCTGTGCCAAGGTAGCCATAACCTTTATCAGGTCCTGACTCGCATATCAAATTACTATTTTCGACATACCATTTTTCAGTGCCATATATTTTCCAGCCAGTGAGGTCTTTTCCATTGAAAATCGAAGTTTTCTTTTGTGCGTTTGCAGCAAAAATAAATAAAATTAATAGGCCTGTTAAGATTTGTTTTTTCATGAATTTTTAAAATTTATTTAATTGGATTGTTTTTTGGATTATTTCTATTTTAGAACATATTTTGCAAAATAATGGATGAAAATTTGAAGTCACGAATCTTCAATAAATACATGGCACCCTTCTTTAATCAGTATCACATATTTGTTTTATTTTTCATTAAATTTATTAATAACAAAAGGAAATACCAAATCAAAAAAGGTAATTCTATATTTTAGTTTGGGCAAGCAACAGCTTAAATTTGATGTGGATAACAATCCCAAACTTAAATATTGTTGAAAATCCAACCAAAACTTTTTAGTAATTATGGAAATTTGTTATAATGAGAGTAAAATTCCTTTGCAAAAATCATAATTTTCCATCAACTTTACAGGCTTTTTAATAATATTTTATTTGTTAAATGAGCCAAATGAATGGGATTTATTGTATTTCCCACATAATTTTTCTTAATTTGTTTCACTTTTTTTAAGGGTTTAGCTGTAAA
>JANMZR010000243.1:0-2351 GCA_031383555.1 Cytophagaceae bacterium
CCGCAACCTCTGGCAATACCGTTAAAGTAAATGGTCTTGCAAACCCCGTAACCTTTGGTTATACCACTTCGCCACCTATTACAAATAATCAAAGTGATATTGCTGGTATTCAAACTATTACAGCGGCTTCAGTTACATTAAGTTCTGAAACTATTGCGCCAGGAAATATGCTAGAGGGTTCTGTAAATGTGATTGTTTATATTGGAAAACTAGAAAATACTATAATGCCTGTAACCGTTTCTTCCTTAGATTATACATTATCAGGCACTTACGATGCAAATGATTTATTAAACACGAAAGTTTATATAAATAATAATCCAAACTTAATTGGGGCATCTTTGATTTTTAATCAGGTAGCTACTTTTATTGCTCCACATATGTTTAATGCAAATTTTACCGACCAAACTATACCTCCTGCTACTACAAAATATTTCTTAATTACGATAGACGGCAATTCTAATGGCAGTGCGAGAATTGGGGTTAAAAATGCAAGAAATAATCTGAATATTGGCAATACTATTCAATTAATAGGTGGAGTAGGCAATCCACTTTATAGTTTTGATGCGGCTCCGATAGTAACCGATAATCAATCAAATGTAGCTGGTGTGAAAACTATAAGCACCTCTTTACCAGTCACATTAATTAGTTTTTCTGGTAAAAATTTGGGTGAAAACGAAATAGAATTAACATGGAAAACAGCCAACGAAAAAAACTTTGACCATTTTGAAATACAAAGAAGTGTGGATGCTAAACAGTTTGAAAAAATTGGTGAGGTGAAAGGGAATATTGAAGGAAATTATTCATTTAAAGATTATATATCAAACAACCAAAAATCTGTTATCCAAACAAATTCAAACACTCAGCAAAGTACTTCCCTTCTAAGGGCAGGGGGGCTTTACCGCCTAAAAATGATTGACCTCGATGGCACATTTTCTTATTCAAAAATTATAAATGTGGCCTTGGAAAACAGGATAAATCAAATGGCAGTCTACCCAAATCCTACTTCCGACTATTTAAAAATAGAAATACAGTCAACTAATAATGAATTAGTTACACTATTTTTAATCAATAATTTGGGCAAAATAATTGACGAAAAATCATTCCAACTTTCAAAAGGAATGAATCAATTTAATTGGAATATTCAATCATTAGCAACAGGTAATTATTTTATTTCTAATGAAAATTCTAAGTTTGGAACAAATAGGTTTTTGAAGCAATAAAAAATAGACCTTCTTTTGATATTGGTAATTTTGTTACGGCTTTGGCATTTCGACGATTGAGCAAAATGCTGAAACAGAATATACTAAGAAAAAGCGCTCAAATTATATCGCAAGTATGGCAACCTCCAAATGGAAAGGCAAGTATAGGGCGGTATAAGTAGTACGATTCAAGAAGAAATAAAACTCGATTCAACTCTTATTTATAGAAAAAAAGCTATTGAAATTGGACTAAAAGTAAATGACACTAAAAATCTTTCAACTTATTATTATGCCTTAGCCGATATATATATATTGTAAAAAAATAATATAATTAAGCTAATTTTTAGGGAGGAAAATCGTTAAAATATGCCAATCAACAAGTTAACATTGACCAACTTTCGATAATTTTTACTTTAATTAGTAGTTTAAAATAGCGTTTAAAAATTGTAAAGAAGCAATAATGTTTGGCATTTGAAATACCCTAACAAAAATGTGGAATAATTTGCCCCGAAACTTTAGTAAGTAAATATGTTTATTCAAAATTAAATAAGACTGGATACAAATCCAATAAAATAACTAAGCGGGATTAACAATAATTGACCTAAAATGGTACCTAAAAACCTTGCTACAACCACAAAAACAAAATACCTTCTGAAATAGGCTTCTGAAGTACTTCCATCCACAACTTTATCCGTTAGGGTTGCGTTGTAAGGCTCAATAAATAATATCATTCCTAAGGTAGCCAATGCATTGCTAATGCCGTTTAATGAAAGTGAAGTTGCTCGCAATAAAGGATTTAAATAACCAGCATATAAGCATGCTAATACACTTACTGTCATAAAAGCATATACGAAAATATTAAGGAATATTAAACCCATTGGTATATCCTTATACCTCAATAGATTTTTAATATTTTGAATATTGGGTATTGTAATACTTTCAAGTAAATGTCTTGCTGTTTTAGTTCGCAAACCATTTTTTATTACCAGAAATATGGAATTAAATTTATAAAGTTTTTCAACCCCTTTGTACATAAAGCGATGCATTGTTGGCACAAAAATTGCACCACAAAACGCCCCAATTGAAGCTGAAAATATAATTAACCTAAACACTGAAATTTCAGGTGAATTTCCTCCATTGATACTTTTTTCA
>JANMZR010000343.1:0-5066 GCA_031383555.1 Cytophagaceae bacterium
AATCCAATGCACTAAATCGGATAGCTTTTATGGCATATTGGTCATAACTAGTCGTAAAAATAATTGCAAAGGGGATTTCAGTGAATTGCTCCAAAAGCTCAAAGCCATTCATAATAGGCATTTCAATATCCAAGAAAACAAGCGTTGGTTTATTTTTTTCAATGGAAATCAATCCTTGTTTTGCCGACATACAACATTCCATTACCTGCACATCTGGGCAATAGTCATTAAGCAATATGCTCAAGGTATCGAGGCAATGCACCTCATCGTCAATTAAAATAGCTTTAATCATAAATAACTGGTATTTTAATAATTACTTCTGTGCCTGCACCTTTTCCCTCATTATCCATCAGGTCAATAATTGTAATTGGTGATGCCATTCCATTTAAATTTTGCATCATTGAAATTCTATTAGCTGTTATTTCCATGCCCATGGATTTATGTATGCTTGCTGATTTACTTGAACTTGCCGCCGATGCCTTTCTCCCAATACCATCATCCGTAATTTTAAAAAACAGATAATCATTTTCTTGACTTATTTCTATATCAAGCTGTCCTTTTTCCTCTTTATGCATTAATCCATGCCAAATTGCATTTTCGGCAAAAGGTTGGATGATCAAAGGTGGCACCTTTAAAATATCAATATCCAATTCTTTTGGAATAGTAATTTTATAAGTAAAATGGTGATTAAAACGCAATGCCTCCAGTTCTAGATATAGTTTCAATGAATCTACCTCACTTTCCAAACTAATTAAATTAGCTTGTGAATTTTGTAAAATCATACGAACCAATCGTGAAAATTTGGTCAGATATTCTGATGCCAGTGTGCTATTATTCTGTAAAATAAAACGATTGATAGAATTAAGTGAATTAAAAATAAAATGCGGATTCATCTGAGCACGAAGCACTTGCATTTCGAGTTCAACTTTTTCTTGTTGTAATTCGGACATTTTTTTTTCTTTTTCAGAAAATAATATTTGCCTGTTGAATTTATCATAGATTCGCCAGCGGATTAAACTATACAAAGCTGATATTACTAAAATACTAACTATTAAAATAAACCACCAAGTGCCCCAAAATGGGGGCGAAATAATAATAATGATACTTTTCTCTTTCCAAATGCCGTTTCCATTTGCAGCCTTCACCCTAAATACATATTTTCCAGGGGATACATTATAATAGTAAGCCCTTTTTTCGCTATTGGTTTTCCGCCAAGCATCATCAAAGTTTTCAAGTTTATATAATATATTTTTTTCGGCTTCAAGCGTAATAAAATCTATATTATTAAATTCTATAGAAAAATTATTCTGGTTATAACTAAGCGTTATTTTTTCAGTTTTTGAAAGAAGTTGAGGCAAGTTTTTACTTTTACCTGGTATTAATTCATTGTTGCTTACAAAAAAATTACTGATAAATGGCTGAGAAAATAATCCAATTTCCTTGTTAAAATTTTGAGGTGTGAAATGGTAATAGCCAACACTATCCCCATAAAATATTTCGCCAGTGGAATTGGTAAACCCTTTTCCTTTGATAATTTTTGGATCAATTCCATTGCTTTTTCCAAACAGTACTGCATTTTTTGTTTCTGGGTTTAATCTTATTAAGCCTATATCTGCATTCAACCATAAGGAATGCTCTTTGTCTTCTGTAATTCCTCGAACAAGCAAATTATTATTAATAAAGCCTGTGGAATCACTAAAAATGGAAAAATTACTTAAATGGTTATCATATACATAAAGCCCAGCTCTATAAGTACTTATCCACACTTTATTTCTACTATCTTCAAAAATGTAATAAATAGCTGTTCCATTTGCATCTAAACTACTACTAAATTTCCCTGTTTTCTGATTGAATCTGTTCAATCCTTTGGCTGTTCCAACCCAAATATTACCTGATTTGTCCTTTTTAATATTTGTAACTCTATTGCCTGTGATACTACTAGAATCATTAGGATTGTTAGTAAAATGCTTAAAAATACCCGTGTTGGTATTCAATAAATCCAACCCATGGTTTGTGCCAACCAGTACCTGCCCATTTGCAATTGGTTCTGTTAAAAACACTGTGTTTGAAGCTATGGTATTGGCATTTTTTTCATCATGCCTATAGCTGGTTATTTTTTTGGTACTATTATCTTGAAAAAAAAGACCATTAAAAGTCGAAATCCATAAATTATTAAGGGAATCATGTTTCAGGTGGCCAATATAATTTTTGGAAATGGGATTAATGTCTTTTACGAATGCACTATCCTTAGCATCCTTTCTCATTATTCCTTGTTTGGTGCCAAGCCATATATTTCCCTTAATATCTTGGGAGAAAGTCGTTACTTCTTTTCCAAGATGTGTATAATTAAATTGCTTGGGTAAGGTTGATATTTTATACAATACTTGATTTTCATTTGCAGGTTCCCAACCCGATGCCCATAATAAGTTATCTTTGGTTTTTAGCATACCCCAAAAGTCATCCTTATCTAATTTATTTGAACCATTTCCTTTTGTACCGAAGTGCTCTATTTTTTTTGCATTTGGGTTGTACCGATTAATGCCAGCGGCATAAGTGCCAATCCAAATGCAACCCTGCATATCCTCATTAATAAAGGTAATATGGTCAACTGCATATTGAGCATGAATATTTACAGGCGGGCGGCTTAATTTATTTGGTTTTTTGGGGTCAAAAAGGCAACGTTCAAAAGTTCCTTTTTTTCTATCCATTATGTGCAGGCCATCACCGGCGGTGCCAATCCAAAAAACGCCACGGCTATCTTCAAATATTGCCCTCACTCTATTGTCGATTAAAGAAGTTTCATCTTTCTCATTGTGTTTAAAACGAGTAATTTTTCTTGTTTTTTTATCAAATTTATATAAACCATGCAATAAGGGATTTTGAGTGCCAAAAGAGTTGCCAGACCCAATCCAAATTGTTCCTTCTTTGTCTTCATAAATAACTTTTATATTTTCGTGATTTAATGCAAGCCCAGCTTCCGAATTGTTTGTAATGTGTGCAAACTTTCCCGTTTTGCGGTTAAGGGTATCAAGCCCATTATATGTTCCCACCCATAACGTGCCATTCCGGTCTTCCAAAATGGCATTAATTACATTGCTACTCAAACTGGTTGGGTCGGCTTTATTATGCCGAAAATGTGTAAAAGTTTCTGTTTCTGGTTCAAAGCTATCCAATCCGTTTTGTTTACTACCAATCCAAATATTACCCTTTGACCCTGCATAAAGGCATTCCAAATTGTCTGAAATAAGTGAATTTTGATTACGTGGATTTGATTTGTAGGACACTAATCGGCTACCATCATATTTTAAAAGGCCATTATAATTATCGGCAAGCCATATAAAACCTATTTTATCTTAGCACATGCCAACAATATTGGTAAAAGCTCTGTCTACAGTTATTGACACTGGAGAAAAAGAAACCTGCTGGCCCTTAGAAATAATTGGAGCTAGGATAAAAATGCAATGGATGAGTGTTTTTAGTAATTTCAATTGGCCATTTTTATAATAGATTTTTATAGGCGAAAATATGCAATTTCTTTTAAAAAATAATATCAAATTTTTAAGATGCTAAATGCTTTATTTTGGAGGTAAAAATATATTAAATTGTTTGATTAACAACTCCTAATTCTCAAAGGTGCCAAGGTATAAAAACTAATGAACTACCTGATAAGTTAAATTCATCAGGTAGTTAAAGTTCATGTTAAATAAATAGAAAAAAATTGAATAAGAATGAAAGGCATCAATAAGTAATTTCGCCATAAGCCGTGTGCGACTCATGTCCTGTTATTGTGTCATATACCATATTTTCATAGATAAAATACCCTGTTGCACCAGCAAACCTACCTGTGCCGCCAACTATTTCGGACCCTCCTGTAATGGTTGCGGTAGTAGAAGCGTCTGTTGGGAAAGTTAATACAATGTCTCCTCTGGTCCAAAGTTCGTCCCCATTTGCAGCGTAAACTATATCCTCAGAAGTGATGGAAAATACACCAGCAGAAAGAGGCGTAAAACTGGTGTTCACAACTTTGCCATGTACTTTGCCCAGATGTGTCATGTTGCCATAAAATAGTGCGCCTCCGTATGGAGAAGTTGAATTCGGATCAGGATCACTTTGTAAAGCATTGGATATGGACCTTGTTACGCCTACTTTTAAATTTTTAATTTTTGAACTCTTGATGGTTTGTGGTTGTATATCAGAATTCATTTCTTTCTGACATGCAGTCAGTAATAAAGTGGCGAAAGCCATAAACATAATTTTTTTCATAATTGAAATTTGTTTAACTAATGAGTAAAATAATTTTTTTTCAAAACTAAACTCAAAGAACAGGGTAAAAAAGCCTTATTGAGTAGTTGACTTGGTGGTTTGGTAGTTTGCTGAATTGGGATAGCAATTTACGATTAGTTAAAACTTATCTTATCTCAATTATTTTGTTTCTGAGATTTTGGCTGAAAAACATTTTAAAAAATTCAAATAGCCATGTTTTTATTATTTTAAAGAGTGGACTAAGGGAGCTATGCATCAAATCATATTTCAAATAAAAAAACAATCCGGATCAAGCAAAAAAGTTATTTTGAATACTTAACCGAAGTCCGTATTGGATTCGCTTGAAAGCTTTTGTGCGAAGATAAACTTGATATTGGCAAATAGCTTTTGAAAGTGGCTTCAATAATCTTTCAAATTTCAATAAATTGTTTAAAAGAATGATTAATCTTACTCCTAAACAGTATCAAAAGGTTTCTTTGTGTATTGAATAATTTTAATTGAAAATAAATACATAAACGATTTTATTTCAAAAATCAACACAAATTCAAGCTTTGGAAAAGATGCATTAATAAATATAAATTTTCCTAAAAATAATATTATCAATATTACACAAACCAAGATTAACGGTAAAATTCTTAATAGAAGAAAACATTCTATATTTAAGACAATAATATTAAATTCAATTAAAGTTTCAATGAAAATATTGGAATTACTTCGGTTAAATTTGAAATAAATAGCAAATATATTTCAGAAAAATTATCAAATATTATTAGTAAAATAATCTGGTTGGCATATAATATAAT
>JANMZR010000294.1:0-54692 GCA_031383555.1 Cytophagaceae bacterium
CGCTCTTTCTGTATCCATTTCGGCTAAAGGTTCGGCAGCATACCAAAGCATTAAAGGAATATTATGGTCAGTGCGGTCAGCCTCTTTTTGAACTAATGTTTCTACAATTTTCCAACGCTGCTGTAATTCTATTCGTTGTAAAGCGGCGGCCAAATACAACCTTACCGTAGCCGATTTGTCGTTTTGAGCTACACTTTCAAACTCCAAGAGAGTTTTTGTTGAAACTGGTTTATTTTCAGCCAAAAGTTGTATTGCCCAGCTTCTAATATTTTCATCCGAATTTTTCAGCAAGTCATTCATTTCACTCTCTGAAAGCCCTTTAATAACATGTAGCGTCCATAAAGCACGAAGTTTTCGAGTAATATCAGGGTTATTGAAAAGTATTTCTTTGAGTGCTTTTCCCGTATTTTCATTGATTCCTCTTTCTTGTAAAATAGTTCTCGATTGCCTTACATACCATTCATTGGAATTTAAATGATAGTTAACAAGCTCTACCTCAGTAGATTTTGAAAGGTCAACTGGCTTCCAGATATCGTTTTCATGGGTAATTTTAAATATTCGCCCCATTGTTTTATTATGCACATCAGGGTTTGTGCTATGGCATTGATTTTTGTCGTACCAATCGATGGCAAATACAGATCCATTTTGGTCATATTTCATGTTCAACCATTGGCTCCATGAGTCGTTCATAGCTAAAAAATCTTTTTTATGAGATGCCGTATAACCTGATCCTGAGCGAGTTAATTGGTCATTATTCAGTTTTGAACCATTGATATTATTCATAAAAATGGTATTCTGATATTCCTTTGGCCAAGTATCACCTCCCAAATAAATCATCGCTCCTGAGTGTGCATGACCCCCACCTGCTGATGCTGAACGGAAATTCCCCGCATGTGGGCCTCTATCACCCACATAATGCACGTGATCACCAATGGTTTTTATTTCGTCGAATGTATATTTATTGAAGCTTTTGCCTGCTTGCCGCTGATAACGAGCCCCTTGAATAATATGATACATATGCGGAATTACGCAAACGGTAATGAAAGCATGCCCATAATCATTAAAATCAATTCCCCATGGATTGCTTGTGCCTTCTGCAAAAATCTCAAATTCATGTTTGGTAGGGTGGTACCTCCAAACTCCGCCATTTATTTTTTGGCGATGGGCATCACTTGCTCCTGGTTTGCCGACATTTGAATGTGTAAATACCCCATGAACACCGTAAAGCCAGCCATCGGGGCCCCAGCGAAGGTTGTTTAGTACCTCATGGGTATCTTGAACACCCCATCCGTCTAATAGCTTTTGAGGCGGCCCAGTGGGTTTATCTAGTTGAAAATCAGTAGGAATAAATAAAAGATAAGGCGCTGCACCCAACCAAACACCACCCATGCCAACTTCAATCCCAGATACTAAATTGAGGCCTTCCATGAAAACAATTTTCTTGTCGAGTGAGCCATTGCCGTCGGTATCTTCAAAAATAAGAATTCGGTCACGGCCTTGGCCTTCAGGAGCCGGAATTGGATAAGTATGCCCCTCCACAACCCAAAGCCTGCCTTTGAAATCGATAGTAAAACTTATTGGCTTCACTATTTCTGGCTCTGAAGCAGCTAACGTAACCTTAAATCCTTTTGGAAGCGACATGGCTTTGGCTGCTTCAACTCCTGAAAGTCCTGAGTTTAAAATCGGGTCAAGTGGAGGAAGAATTATGATATCTTTTTGAAAAAGTTCATTTGGGAAATTAGGTCGACTGGCATAAAACTGAAAATTATCAAAATTAATATGCGCCCATTTATCATTTGAAATATAAGGAATTTGAGAGATTCCCGTCTCATTATCAATGATTTTTATATAAATATTTTTATTAAAATACGGTTTCAAATTGGCAACTACGGGTTGCAAGTTGGCACGACCCTGCCCTGTTGATGAAAATATCACTTTCTTTGTTTCCACTAAAACCAATTCCACACGAGTGTCCTGCAAAGCCCCACCCGATACGTCAAAACTTGCAAAAGGGTGTGTAACTTTAAATGGCACGGATTGCAGAGTTCCAATTTTTTGATAATTTAAAGTGCCTCCACTGCTTATAAAATGCTTGCCTTCAAAACCAATTTTCATTTCCTTTTCATGCACCGGAGAAGGTTCATTGCTGAAAATTGGGTTAGTAAAAGCATCGCCTGTGGTTGTCCAATCGGCAAGGTCCCCTTTTTCGAAATTAAGATTTAGCGGTTTCCCATTTTTCATGGGAAGGGTTCCTGTTATTTTTTTCCCTAAAACGGAGCCTTCAACAATTTGAATTTTACCTACCATACCTGCCAGCCTATGACCTGGAACTGTACAATAATAAATATCATTTTTTTCGGCGATAAATGTTATGCTAGTGGTTGATCCTTTTTCAATAATTGTAGTGCTTTTTATCCCCTGTTTTTCTAAAGCAATATCATGTGTCATTACCTCCGCATTTGTGATGATAATTCGCACTTTTTTGCCTTTATTGGCCTTTAATGTAGGATTTCTGGTGCCATCTTTGGCAAAATAGCCCAGCATTGAAGCTTCAAGATAATATTCAAAGTCAGCTTTAGTAGTATCTTGGGCTATTTTCTGTTGTTGATTAATTGCATTTATCTGAAGGTTTGGCAAAAATAAAAGAATTAAAAAACAAGTAAACAATTGGGTTAATCTATTCATTATGATTTAGTTAGTCAATTATTATTAATATTTAAGTTTGGGCTAGCAAAAGTTCAAATTTGAATTAAATAATAATTCCCCAAACTTAAATATTATTAAAAAGCCAACAAAGCTATTTAACAATTTAGGGAATTTTTTATTTAGAAGGAAGCTCAGTAATATAAATATCTTTGAAAGCAACTTGCGCCTTACCTCCACCATGAACTTGAACACCAATTAATCCACTTTGAGGTATTGTGTTATCCAACTCCTTATAATCTACAGTTTGTTTTCCATTGATATACAATTGAATTCGGTTTTTATTAGCAACAATTTTATAGACGTTCCAGTCATTCATTTTTATCCATTTCATTATTTTCGAAGAATCAGGTTTCATCAAAGTTTTATTTCTACGAGATTCATCATAAAGACTAGCCCAATAATTATTGCCCCAATCGGCTTGATAGCCTGTCATTTCAAAAGCTGGATTTGTAAGCCTTTTACTTCTAAATTGAATACCTGAATTTATAAAACCCTCATTGCCAATGAGTTTTATCTTTATTTTTAAAATGAAGTTCCCGTATTCTTTAGTTGTAGTAAGGAAGTCGTTGTTAGGTACCGTTTTGGATAATGACCCTCCCACAATTGCCCCGTTTTCAATTCGCCAAGTATTTTTGGTATCACCCTCCCAGCCATTAAAGGTTTTACCGTCAAAAAGTGAAACTTGTTTTTTTGTTGGTTGAGAAATAAAGCTTAAAAGGAGGCAAGAAACTAATAAGAAAAGAAGTGAGAAAAATTTCATAGGAATTTGTTTTTACTGATAAAAATATAGGAAAACCTGAATAAAAAATACAATTTACACTCACTAAATTAGTACAATATGCTTAATTATTTATCTGGTTTTGCGATTAAAAATAATAGCGACAAATAGTTACAGTTGGACTCGCTGCTAGGTCTTCCACCTAAAAAGTGATGGCATTACAAAGCATGGCTACGGCTTATAGCGAATCTAACCTCACTAGTCACCTAAAAAGTGAAAATAGAATGTGGTAAAACTGAGTTAATTAATGGAATTCGTTAATTTTGTACTTGTAAAAAATTGAATTTATGCCAAAAGGAAATAAGTTAAAAGCAATGCTGTCGGGCAAATGCCCCAAATGTGAAAAGGGGAATATATTTATTTCAAAATGGTGGCAAATTACTGAATTCTCAAAAATGAATAAAACCTGCCCAAATTGTCATATAAATTTTGAGGTAGAACCGGGTTTTTTTTATGGAGCCATGTACATGAGTTATGGCTTTTCGTTGCTGATTATGATTTTTGGAGGTGTTTTTATTTATAATGTATTCAATGATCCCCCTGTATTGTATTATGTGATACCTATAACACTGGTCAGCCTATTGTTTACGCCTTGGAACTTCCGTATTTCTCGGGTTTTTTATCTACATTTGGTTTCTGGAATAAAATTTAAAAAGATTGTACGGTAGTTTTTATAAAATAATTGGCTTTTTCCTTGTTTTTTCGTTTAAACTAAGCGCCCAAACCTATCATCACACTACATTTTGGTCAAGATTAGGCTTTCAAAAAGAATTTAAAAATTTTGATTACCGATTAGAATTTGATTATCGTACACAAAATGATTTTCAAAAATCTGAAATTAATCCCTTTCAAAAAAGGTTTTTACAATGGTTTCGGTTTATTACTGTTTATAAAACAGATAAATTCACACATACTTTTGTTTTGCCTAATTTGGTTAGAACGTACCCTTTGGTGGCAAATGAAGCCGATAAAAAGCGATTTCCAACTATCGAATGGCGATTTTCATTTTTTGAAGAATTTAATTATCCTTATAAAAAATTAACTACCAGTTTTCGTGCTGGCTATGAATTCCGAAATTTAACTACAAATGATGTTACTAGAAATACAGGTAGAGCAAGATTTAGACTGAATGAAACGTTGCAAATCTCAGATAAATCAAGGGTAAATATAAGTTTTGAGTCACTTTACAATGTTGGCCCTAATAAAGCACCTAACACTTTCAGCCAAACACAATTACAACTAAGGTATGCTCATCGTTTTGGTAAAAAAGTAAATTTAACAACGGGCTACGTACATTTATTTCGCAAAAGAAATAGCCTTGTTGAATATGATATTGAAAATGGGCTAATTTGTAATTTGCAAATAGGTTTATAAAAATGAAAAAAATACAATTAGCTGTTTTATTGATTATTTCTGGGCAAATATTTGGGCAGTCAGTTGCCTATGAGCAGATGCTAAATTTACTATTAAAAAAAACAGTTTTACCTATAAAAGTTAAAGAAACTAGCCAACTAAAATCGAGCTATTTCTTTGACACCCGCTCGAAAAAAGAGTTTGAAGTTAGTCATTTACCGAAAGCTCAATGGATTGGTTATGAAGAGTTTGCCATTAAAAAATTGAAAAATATTCCTAAAAATGCTGAAATAATCGTTTATTGTTCAGTTGGAGCTCGTTCTGAACAAATCGGTGAAAAATTAAAAAAAGCAGGCTACCAGAACGTGAAAAACCTTTGGGGTGGTATTTTTCAGTGGGTAAATGAAGGACAAATAATATTTGACAAAAAGGGAACCCCAACATTAAAAGTTCATGCCTATTCTCCTGAATGGGGTATTTGGCTACAAAAAGGTGAAAAGGTTTATTAATTGAGGCAAAGAGTGGAAAGCATTAGGGAAATAGAAATAGCAAAAAAACCATTTCAATTCACAAATTTTATTTTAACTTTTTATCTTCATTCAACAAAAACATAATTACGTCATTGTTTATTATATTGACAAGCACCTCTTTGCCTCCAAAAATTTGCCAATTTACCCCAAAAACTTTAACTTAGTTCAATTAAGCACATTAAATCCAAAACTTTCATCAATAAATGAAAATCATTAAAACCATTCTGAGCCTAACGATAACAGGCTTAATCATCTATTTTTTACAAAATGGAGCTGGAGCGGTACCTGCCTTAGGCAAATTCCTCAATCCTTTTACAGGCTTTTGGACCAATTCCGAAATAGGATCAAAGGAAAAAGATGGTTCAGCATTAGTTAGGAACATTAACATACCTGGTTGTACTGATGAAGTAACCATCAAATATGATGAAAATGGGGTTCCTCATATTTTTGCGAATAATAACCACGACCTATATTTTGCTCAAGGTTGGGTTACTGCCAAAGATCGGCTCTGGCAAATGGAGTTTCAGACTCATTTTGCAGCAGGTCGAATTTCGGAAATAGTTGGAGTAAAAGGCTTAGAGTCTGACCAATACCAACGTCGCATGGGTGCTGTTTATGGTGCTGAAAATTCCCTTGCCGGCATGTTGGAAACTCCTGAAAATACTGTAACATTGGCGGCCTATTCCGAAGGAGTAAATGCATATATCAACCAATTAAGTGAAAGTACTTTGCCGTTTGAATACAAGCTATTGGGCTATAAACCGGAGCCTTGGACTCCCATAAAATCAGCCTTATTTTTGAAAAATATGTCGTTTGTTTTAGCCTCTGGCTCCGATGAGTTACTGATGACCAATATTGCAAGAAAATATGGTAAGGAGGCTGCTGAAGAACTTTTTCCAAATTATCCAAACTTGGAAAGTCCGATTATTCCAGTTGACACACCACTAGATTTTAAACCAATACCTCTGCCCAAATATGATGATAGTTTTTTAGGAACAGGCTCAAAGGATGTACCAGCTGAGCAAGACAAAGCGTTAGGCTCAAATAACTGGGCGGTGGCTGGATCTCTATCATTTACTGGATTGCCTATTTTGTCAAACGACCCCCACCTAACTTTATCGTTACCAAGTATTTGGTACCAATGTCAGCTCACAGCACCCGGTGTAAATGTGTATGGCTCCACTATGCCCGGCACACCTAATGTTATAATTGGCTTTAATGAAAAAGTGGCTTGGGGTGTTACCAACGTGGGTGGCGACGTGCTCGACTGGTACGAGGTGAGATTTAAAGACGCCACGAAAGAGGAATATTTTCATGATAACCAATGGAAAAAGGTTACAAAGCGTATCGAAGCTATTAAAATAAAAGGCTTGCCTGATAAAATTGACACGGTTCTCTATACACATCATGGGCCGGTGGTATATTTGGAAAATCAGAAACCTTTTAAAAATAATGTTCCAGTCGGCCATGCTTTGAAATGGGTTGCTCATGAAAAATCGCAGGAATTATCTGCTTTTTACAAGCTAAATAGGGCTCAAAATTATGATCAATATGTGGAAGCCCTGAGCTACTATTCAGCACCCGCTCAAAACTTTATTTTTGCCTCCAATCAAAACGATATTGCACTTTGGGTAAATGGTAAGTTTCCTTTAAAAGCCAGACAGCAAGGCAAATACATACTCGATGGTACATCAAAATCGGCTGATTGGCAAGGCTATATACCAGCGGCTCACAACCCGCATGTGAAAAATCCTGCCCGTGGTTATGTAAGTTCTGCGAATCAAAGCTCTGTTGACCCCAAATACCCCTATTATATCAATTGGGAGTTTGCCCATACTGAGCGAGGCCGAAGAATTAACGATCGATTAGCAAAAATGACACTGGCCAACGTGGATAGCTTTCGCAATATGCAAAACGATAATTATAACCTGAGAGCTAATGATATACTGCCTAGTTTGTTATTAAAAATTGGCACACCTTCCCCAAAATTGGCTGCAGCCATTGCGATATTAACTAAATGGAATTTACAAAATAATCCAAATGAAATTGCTCCAACCATATTTGACGAATGGTTTAAAAATTTGGGCTTTGCCATTTGGAAAGATGAATTGGATATTGATAAAAACCATCCTATGCGCTATCCACAAGCAGACCAATTAGTAGAATTCGTAAAAAATAAACCCATTTCAAAATGGTATGACGATATTTCCACAAAAGACAAAATAGAAACGTTACAAGAAAATTTGGTTAGTAGCCTTTCAGCTACCATTGACTCACTCACTGCAAAAAAAGGACTCATGGGGCCAGCTTGGGCATGGGCCGACTGGAAAAGCACCTCTGTAAAACATCTTTTGGGTGCAAATAACCCAGCATTAGACAAATTTAGCCGTTTAAATATCCAAATGGGTGGCGGTGGTGGTGGCATAGTAAATGCTACAACTGCCCGCACAGGACCTAGCTGGCGTATGATCGTGCAATTAGACAAAAATCATCCAAAAGCTTATGGTATTTTTCCTGGTGGGCAGTCAGGTAACCCTGGTAGCAACCTCTATGACAACATGATTGATAAATGGGCAAAAGGTGAGCTAAATGAATTGCTTTATTTGCAAAATGGAAATGAGGCCAGTTCAAGAATTAAAAAAGTAATTAAATTTTCGAAATAATAAACGTGCTAAAAAACCTTCGTATTGGGATTTAAACACCAATTTGGCACTAAACAAAACTCCCCCTTCGGGGGTTGGGGGGCTATTTATTATGAATTATATTTTATCAAAAATTGAACAAAAAGGAGCATTATTCAGCCTAATATTTTTGGGGTCATTTATTCTACATTTCTTTTTACCTTGGTGGATTTGCACCTTGGTCGCATTTTTAGCTGCTTTTTGGCAGGCAAAATCTGGAAAACAAGCTTTTGCAGTAGGTGGTGTGGCTATTGGATTATTGTGGGGTTTAACTGCCTCGTTTTGGCATTTTGCAAGTCAAGGCATACTCTCTAACAAAGTTGCGGGCATGCTTGGCCTTCCCAATGGGGGTTTATTAACTGCAATTTTGGCTTTAATTGCTGGCTTAGTGGGTGGTAATGCGGCTTTAAGTGGTTATTTGGTGAAGTCTTTATTTAAAAAATAGTTGATGAAAGGGCGAAACGCAATTCGACGTTTAAAATCTAAGACCCGCAATACCTCCTTTGAAATAAACGGATCGAAATCCGCCCAAAAAAACAAAATTTCCCTGTTTTTCTAGTCAACTTGTCAAGAAAAATATATATTTGAACCAAAAATAAGAAACCTATGAAAACCATGAGCGTAGGCGAGTTCAAAACCCATTTTTCGGAAGCCTTAAAACGAGCTGACGCAGGCGAAAAATAGCTATCACCTTTGGTAAAAAAAAAGAGATTAAAGCTTATTTGGTGCCGAAGGAACAACTTAAAAACCCAAAAAGAAAACTTGGGATGTTAGATAATTCCAATGGATATTTTATGTCGGAAAGTTTTAATATTACTACTGAAGATGAATTTCCCTTATGATCTATTTATTGGACACTCATATATTAATTTGGTCAATATTCAATTCACATAAACTTTCAAAGAAGGTAAGCGAAATTCTATCAAATGCCGATAATTTAATATTTGTTAGTGCTATAAGTTTTTGGGAAATATCACTTAAATATCAATCTGGAAAGTTTAATTTAGGGGATAATACTCCTATAGAATTAAATAAATTGTGTAAAAAAATGGTTTTTGTTCAGGTTCCTTTGAAAATTGAAGAAACTCAAAGTTTTTATCGCTTAACAGCTGATTACCATAAAGACCCTTTCGATAGAATGCTAATTTGGCAAGCCATTCAAAATAATTACATCTTAATTAGTGATGAGGAGGAATTACGAAAATATGTTTCAGAAGGCTTAAAATTAGTTTATTAATATCAAAAAGCAAATTGAAGAAGGTTAAAAAATAATAATAAAATGAAAGAAAACGAAAACCTTGAAGGCCTCACGCCTGAAGAAAAACTACAAGCCGATTCTGAACTTTTGAAAATAAACCTTGAATTTGGTATGCAAGTCATGGGTTCATCGCCAAATTTAGATGATTAAATACATAACGACTTTCAAAACTATATCTTTAATTTTTAGAGAAAGAATTTGCGAAAAAATAAGCGAACTAAGGTTTATGAAAATATAGGAAACCAATAATTTAAAAAAGCAGCCGAACTATCTGATGCCCAAATAGATAAAGAATTGGGGCAATTGGATGGAAAAATTTAATATAAATCGATGGTATCAAATCAAGTATATGAAGGAGAATTCCGTTTGGGTTTAGCTTTAGAATATAATTTCTGGAGTGTATGTAAAGTCGAATTACCAGGTTTTACAAATTAAAACATGATGGAAAAAAGCACAAGATCTCCTTTAATTTCAGTTACTGAGGCGGAGAATATTATTCTATCCGAATTTCGAGATTTTGGTGTGGAGCAAATTTCCATTGAAAAGGCGCTTGGTCGTATACTCGCTTCCCCTTTAATTGCCGATAGAGATTTCCCACCTTTTGATAGGGTTACTATGGATGGAATCGCCATTAATTTTAAGGCATATCAATTGGGAAACAGAGAATTCCGAATCCAAAGCACGCAGTCAGCAGGAGAAGAAAAACATAGCTTAACTGTTGATAATGAATGTATTGAAGTAATGACAGGTGCTGATTTGCCTAACAATACTGATACTGTAATTCGCTATGAAGACCTTGAAATTGCAAATGGAATTGCCAAAATAGTCGCTGAAATAAAACCGCAGCAAAATGTTCATTTCAAAGGAGAAGACCGTAAAAAAGGGACAATAATAGTAAAAGAAAACAAAAAAATAAGACCAGCTGAAATTGCCGTCGCAGCAAGTATTGGTGCTATCGAGCTAACTGTAAAAAAACTCCCTAAAATTGCCATTATTACCTCAGGTGACGAATTAGTTGACATCGATAAAACGCCAGAATTGCACCAAATTCGCAGCTC
The DNA here is from genome assembly GCA_031383555.1 of Cytophagaceae bacterium. Classification (GTDB taxonomy): domain Bacteria; phylum Bacteroidota; class Bacteroidia; order Cytophagales; family Spirosomataceae; genus JANMZR01. The sequence continues at coordinate 10,365 of JANMZR010000294.1, forward strand.
AAACATATATGCAATAGCCTCAATATTAAATGAATACGGAATTGACTCTACTAAAATTCACATTCAAGATGATTTTGTGGAGACAGTTGAAACAATTAAAGAAATAATTACCAGTTTTGATGTTCTGATCTTAAGCGGAGGAGTGTCAATGGGCAAAAAGGATTTTATACCAAAAGCGTTAGAAAACTTAGGTGTAGAAAAGCTTTTTCATAAAATAGCCCAAACGCCGGGCAAGCCAATTTGGTTTGGCAAAAAAGCTAAAAAACTGGTTTTTGCACTCCCGGGAAACCCTGTTTCCACTTATATGTGTATGGTGCGCTACTTTCGACCTTGGCTAAATCAGGCGCTTGGATTAAAAAATATTAAATTGGAGTTTGCCAAACTTTCTGAAGATTTCCAATTTCAATCGCCAGTAACCTATTTTTTACAAGTGAAACTCATAAACGAAAATGGCGTTTTAAATGCCCTACCCATTAAAGGCCACGGCTCTGGTGATTTTGCCAATTTGGTTGATGCTGATGCCTTCCTTGAATTGCCCGCTACCCTTAGAAACGATTTTCAAAAAAGCGAAATTTTCAAAATATGGCGACTTTAGAAGTTATATCCTCCTTTTTATTTTTACTTTTCTGAAATTCTTTTTTTATTGTTTTAAATTTGCAAAAAAGGGATTTTAATAAAAATATACAAGCATGTCGAATACAAGTCTTGAAAAAAATATTGGTACAAAACAAAAAGCATTACGTATTAATTTGGAAGGCCCTATTTATGGGTCTTTTGCCGAAATAGGTGCGGGACAAGACGTTGCAGCTAATTTTTTTAAGGCCGGGGGAGCTTCTGGAACTATTGCAAAAACGATATCGGCTTACGACATGGCTTTTTCTGATGCAATTTATGGTGAGGAAGAAAGCGGCAGATATGTATGTGAGCCTAGGTTATTGAAAATGCTATCTCGAGAATATAAATTATTACAAATACGACTCACTGAACAAGCAGACGATAAAACTTTTTTCTCATTTGCCGATACAGTAGCCGCCTTAAATTATCAAAAAACCAATGATGCACACGGTTGGATGGGCCTCAGGTTTCAGTTGAAACCAAATTCTGAGCCCAATGATATGATCATACATGTGCGCATGAAAGATACTGATAATGTACTTCAGCAACAAGCGCTCGGTATAATTGGTGTTAATTTAATTTATGCCTGCTATTTCTACCAACATTCTCCAGAAACAATGTTATTATCGTTGATGGATGATCTCACTACAGATCGTATTGAAATTGATACAATTCGCTTTGATGGGCCTGATTTTCAGGATATTGACAATAGATTGATTAGCCTATATTTAGTAAAACATGGCTTTACCAATGCTGCACTTTTTGGGCCCGACGGCAATGTTATGCAACCTGCTGAAGCCTTTTATAAAAAACATATTGTTGCAGTCAGAGGGCGATTTAGACCGCTCACAACAGCTAATTTAGATATGATAAATAAAGGGCGAAAGCAGTTTGAAAACGAACCCGATGTTGATGACGATACCCTCGTTTCCCTTTCGGAACTTACCTTGCGTAACTTAAGTGAGGGTGGCGAAGCAATTAATGAAAAGGATTTTTTGGATCGGGTCGATATACTTTGCTCATTAGGGCAAACGGTGATGATCTCAAATTTTCACGAATACTATAAGCTGGTAGCCTATTTATCCAAATTTACCAAAAAGCGGATGGCTTTGATAATGGGCTTACCCAATTTAGACTATATTTTTAATGAAAAACATTATAAAAACCTCACAGGAGGTATTTTGGAGGCGTTTGCAACCCTTTTTGGGCCCGATATTAAACTATATATATACCCAACTGTTGACAATGACGAAAAAGTTAAAACAATTTCCGACTTTAAAACTAGTAAGCATCTTTCCTACCTTTTACAGTTTTTATTGGCAAATGATAAGCTAGCTGATGTTAAAGAATTCGATAAATCATTGTTGCATATTTATAACGACAACGTGCTTTCCATGATTCAAAAAGGTGAAGTTGGCTGGGAAGATTTTGTGCACCCATTAGTCGGTAAGCTTATCAAACAGAATAACTTGTTTGGCTATATTGGAAAATAAAAAACGGCTGATATTCACATTACTTTACACTATATTAGTTACATTTATTTATTCTTTTTAAAAACTCTAATCCTCCATAAATCTTTGTTAAAAAGTGAAATCATACTATTCTTTGATAAACCTTAGCAGCTTTCCATTCTCAAGTTTTAGAAAATAAATACCAAAAGGAAGCCTTCCAACATCCAGTCCATTTGAGTTGATTGTGAGGCCTTTTATTGTGTTCCCGTTTAAATTAATAATTTCGATTGTATTATAATTGAAATTAAGCATCTCATTATCAGCGACTTTCAAGGTTTCTTTTACTGGATTTGGAAAAACATAAAAACTATTGATACGTTCAATTTTCAAGTTTATTATTTTTGAATATTGGAAAGACAGATCCATGTCAATCATTTTTAACCGATAATATAAAAGCTCACTTTCAACTACTTTTTGACTATCAATAAAGGTATAAAATTGGCTTTCACTATTATTTTTTGCCAAAACATATCCAATCTTTTCAAACTTTTTTGCATCAATACTTCGTTCAATTTCAAAGCTTTGTACATTAATTTCATCAGCGGTTTGCCAATTTAAATGAATACCATCGGGGAGCTTCTCAGCTGAAAACGCTATTAGTTTTAATGGCAATGGAATAGCTGCTACAAATTCAAAGGCCCCAATATCAACAACCCCATCTACAATTCTATCGGTAACGCCAGTAATATCTTTTGTAATGGCCAATTGGCCATTTAGCTTGGCAATTTTATTAAGGCCACTATTTATAACTGAATTATCCCCCATATTTATTACCGGGCTTCCTTGTTGCACATTTAGTCCATCATCAACGGTATGCATAATATTGTCAATTCCATCCAAATCATTGATATTCCAATACATAGGATTAGCCTCTTTGCTATTATTATATGTGTTTCCCGTTGAAGGCGTAATAGTGCCATCAATTATTCCATCAGAAATAATACTGTTTGAAATAGTAGTTGTACTTGAGTTATTATTTGAAATTTCGTTTTGTTCGGTAGATACGTTCCAAATAATTGAATTTTTAATTATTGGATTGCAAAAAGCAGAGGCCGTTTTCGTGTTATACATTGTTGGCCCATTAGCAGACGTATTTTTGGAAAAAGTGCAATTTATTAAAGTTGAAGATGTTTCACCTTGATTGGCAATATTATAAATACATCCTCCAATATTGTTGCCAACATTTTCAGAAAAACCACAATTGATTAGTAGAGGCTTATTTATTTCTGTTGGGCCGTTTGAGCAATTGTACATAACTCCTCCTGAATTTGCAGTATTTTTTATGAAGTAGCAACTATTGAAACTAGGCATACTAATCCCAGAATACAAAATATTATAAATTGCTCCTGCTCCACCTCCTCTATTTTCCAGAAAAATACAACTATTGAATATCGGTTCATTCCGAGTTAAGGTACGAGTGGAAAAATGTATTGCTCCACCTTGACCGTTTGGAGTTGCAGGTGTATTTCCTATTGCATTATTATTTTTAAAAACACATTTTTCGAAAACAGGGGCAACGGCATTTCCCATCGAATTAAAATACAAAGCACCCCCTTGACGAGCATTGTTTTCTGAAAAAATACAGTTTTCAATACGAGGACTCATCGTTTTAGTGGCACCAACCGCATTGAAATAGATGGCGCCACCCTGGTTATTGGGCAAAGCTCCGTTTATAAATGTATCGCCATAACCTTTTGTAATTGTAAAACCATTCAAAATACAAGTATTGTTTATATTGCCTATTCCTGATGCACTGCTTAACCAAATTACATGGTAAATGTTGTCCTGATTATTAGAAATAGTCCCAATATCACCACTTAATATAGTTGCGTTTGCTGCTGGGTTTGCTGCTGAGAGCATAGTTTCTGTACCTAAAAAGCCCCCATAAAGTTTTATGTTTTTATTGATAAAAAAGGTTTTTAGCCTATTATCTGTCGGACTAGCGCTGCCAGTTGTGTCTTTTGAAGGGTAGTAGGTGCCTTGAGACACCCATATTTCATTTGTTGATGTGGCTTGGGAAATTGCATCTTGCAGATTATTATATGCTAAAGACCAACTAGTTCCATCACCATTTATGGCATTGGAACTTTTGACAAAAATCGTTTGAGCGTTACTAATATTTATTGCAAATAATAGTAGGGAAATTAATTGTATTTTTTTCATAATCAATTATTTTAATTCCAAAATTAAAACAAGTGCTATGGAAAAAAAGTCGGAGAAATTACACTATTCTGCTAATATTTAACGATTGTTAAGCTCTTACCAATTCGAAAATTGAAATTTCAGGAGGCATTCCAATGCGGCCAGGATAGCCTATATAGCCATAACCACGATTGATGTATAGCTTTTGATCTCCCTTTTCATAGAGGCCGGCCCATTGCTTATACGCCCATTGTGCTGGCGAATAGGTTTTCCCCGCAATAGTTATACCAAATTGCGTACCATGTGTATGCCCTGAAAACATTACATCGATATCCTTAAACTTTGTATTTACTTCTTTGTCCCAATGGGTTGGGTCATGTGAAAGCAATAGTTTTACAGCTGATTCTTCGGTACCTTTTACTGCTTTTTGTAAGTTACCATAAGTTCTGAATCTATCTTGCCCGCTAATATTTTGGACGCCAATTATCGATAGTTTTTCGCCTCCCAATTCAATGGTTCGGTTTTCATCCATAAGCAAATCATAGCCCAATACTTTATGCGAAAATGCCAGATCCTTAAGGTTTTGTCGTTTGGCAGCATCGGTATTCCATTGTACATAATCGCCATAATCATGATTACCAAAAGTGCTAAAAACGCCTAATGGAGCTTTTACTTTATTGAAAATATCTATATAATCCTTCACTTCCTCTGCTCTACTATTTACCAAATCGCCTGTGAAAAAAGCCAAATCAGGTTTTTCTTTCATTAACATTTCAATGCCACCTTTTACTGCTGTTTTATTGAAAAAACTTCCCGAATGAATATCCGAAATTTGACCGATTGTCAGTCCTTCAAATGCCTTTGGGAGGTTTTTTATAGCTAATTTTATTCGCCTAACTCTATAGTCGTGCGCTCCAGAAATTATGCCCCAGGTCATGGCCACCGCCGGAATAGCTCCAGCGATAACAGCTGTTTTCATCAAAAAATCAGACCTAGAAATTGTATTGGCTGAGTTTGAAACACCATCTATTGCAGTTGATTGGGAGCTGAATTTTGAATAAATCAAGCGGAATAATCGGCCGATATCGTCGATTAAAAGGAATATGATTGCAAATATTTTTGAAAAATAACTCATAAACACGCCTACCATTATGATTGTGCGCATATTTTTTCCGAGAAAATCAGGGTTGGTGAAATTGTATAACCACATGCCCAAAAGCGTGAAGGCAGTTAAGCCCCAAAAGAAGTATTTGACATATAATTGAGTAGTTGCAGCCGTCCCATTTATTGCCACTTTTATAGCTTGCCATACATACCAATCTATTAATAGCAGTATAGCTGTGACTATTGGAATTACAATGAGTTTGTTCATAAAAAAAATTTACAAAAAAGAAGTATAAAATTAAAAACGGTAAAGCCTATTTAAAAGTTTCAAAACTGTGGGCTTTTGTGATGGAAGGCAATCAAATTTTCCTTTTTAGTTCGAAATGTTTACCTAAATATACTCGTCTAACTTGCTCATCGTCAGCCAATTGTTGTGGTGTGCCTTCTTTAAGAATTTTACCTTCAAATAGTAAATAAGCTCGGTCGGTGATGGCCAGTGTTTCATCCACATTATGGTCGGTAATGAGTATACCAATATTACGGTATTTGAGTTTGGCCACAATGCTTTGAATTTCCTCTACCGCAATAGGGTCGACTCCAGCAAAAGGTTCGTCTAATAATATAAATTTGGGGTCTACGGCTAAGGCTCGGGCTATTTCTGTTCGGCGGCGCTCGCCACCTGAAAGTACAGAGCCTTTGTTTTTACGAACATGGGTCAGCGAAAACTCCTCCATGAGGCTCTCTGTTTTCTCTTTTTGCTCTGCTTTTGAAAGTTTTGTCATTTCTAACACACATAGTATGTTTTCCTCCACTGAAAGGTTCCTAAAAACAGAGGCTTCCTGGGCCAAATAGCCCACACCTAAGCGAGCACGCTTATACATGGGGAGGTGGGTGATTTCAAGGTCGTCTAAAAAAACTTTGCCTTCATTGGGCTTTACCAAACCAACTGCCATATAAAATGAGGTAGTTTTTCCTGCACCGTTAGGCCCCAAAAGCCCAACTATTTCACCCTGTTCAACATAGTAGCTAACATGATCGTTTACAAGGCGTTGACTGTATTTTTTTACTAGATTTTCGGTACGAAGAATCATGAATTGGCTTAATTTTTCCAAATAACAACCCAAATTTAACATAGAATAGGCGCTATCACAAGTTTAAAGGCTGTGGGTTAAGATTCTTTAACAGTTTTATTCTAAAATCATGGTAGTTTTCCAAAAGTCATCATAAAAAACCAAGATACCATACGATTTTTACACCATTCATGTATTATGCAATACAAGGTACTGTCTTTAACCTTTATCTTTGAATCGTCAAACAAGTCAAGAAAAAAGGAAATTAAAAAAAATTTAAATAACAATAAAATGAAAAAGAAATTAGAAAGATCGAACTCAACTAAAATGATGGGTGGTGTAGCTTCAGGCTTGGCCGATTATTTTGACATTGATGTAACCTTGGTTAGAGTATTGTTTTTGGTTGCATTTTTTGCTCCAATACCATCTATAATACCATATATCGCTTTTTGGATAGCCATGCCAGTAAAGCAAGAGCAACAGAATATTGTAGTGAATTGAAGAAGTTAAATAGTTAAGGGAAAGGTCAAAAAAACCTCGAGCTTTTGGTTCGAGGTTTTTTTCTTTTTGAGGTTGAAAGAATTCTATTTTTATAAACGCTTAATTTTCTAATTGAAAAATATTTTTTCGGCCAGCCTGAAGGTATTGCAATGTGCTTCAACTATATCCAAAATTTTTGGCGAATACCCGCCACCTAGAGTCACAACAATAGGTAATTTATTAAATTTTGCTATTTCAAATACAAATTTATCTCGTTCGTAACAACCTGCTTTTGATACACTTAACTTGCCTAATTTATCACTTTCCAAAATATCTACGCCAGCTACAAAAAACAGGAAATCTGGCTTTTCAATAGAGATTAATTTTGGTAGTGTTTCAAAAAGTAATTTTAAATAAATTTCATCTTTAGTATAGGTTGCCAATTCCAAATCTAGGTCTGAGATTTCTTTATGCAATGGATAATTATCTTTCCCATGCATTGAAAAAGTGAAAACTCTTGGCTCGTTTTCAAATATTTTGGCTGTGCCGTTTCCCTGGTGTACGTCTAGGTCTATCACTAAAATTTTATTGGCCAACTTCTTTGTTAACAAATAATTAGAGGCAATGGCAACATCATTTAGCAGGCAAAAGCCTTCGCCTTTATCCTTAAAAGCATGATGTGTTCCACCTGCAACGTTCATGGAGATACCATTTTCTAATGCAAACTGGCAACAATCTATCGTGCCTTGGGTTATTATTTTTTCACGTATAACCAGCTCTTTCGATAAAGGAAAGCCAATCCTACGAATCATTTTTGGGTCAATGGAAATGTTTTTAAGATTTGCCAAATAAGTAGGGTCATGAGTTTTCAAAATCCAATATTCATTAACTTCGTTTGGCTCAAAAAAATTGTGATTGCTGCAAGTACCTTCATATAAAAGTTGGGCAGGAATAAGCTCATATTTAAGCATTGGGAATCGATGCCCATCTGGTAAAGGATGCTGATAAATGGGTGCATAGGCAATTTTGAGCATGTTTTATTTTAGCAAATAATTACCTTTTTTAGCTCAAGTTTAATGACTACCTAAGGGGTTCCAGAATGTCTTAACCAATTTATATTTAGATCAACTGCAACTTGTTGCAATATGTGGTAAAATAGACAAAAGAGCTTGTTTAGCAACTATGAGTTCATCATTTCTTGAACGATTTCTTTGTAAATTTTTCGATGTTGTTCACCATACTCTTTCCAAGCTAAGCCCAATTCTCGCAAATCGTGGTGCCCAACAATGGTACCATAGTCTTTTTTATCACCCTTTATAGTTGGGTAACCAATCACATAAATTACCTGAGCAATTTCAACAGCCAACTCAATATCATGCGTGGAAAATAAGATTGTATTATGCTCCGACGAATCCTGAAGTATTCGGAAGTCTTCTTTAACCTCCTCTATATTACCTACATCGAGGCCAGAAAAGGGCTCATCCAACACAATAAATTTATCTGATGAAAACAGCTGCTCAATGATAGCTGTACGCTGGCGTTGGCCACCAGAAAGCTCGTTAGGGTATTTGTCTGCACAGGTTTCTAGGCCCCAAGTCTTTAAATACTCATTAATTTTTTTTGACTTTTCTGCTGCTGAAAGACTGCTTTTTCTTAAAGCATAATTAAAAGATTGGATCACTGTTTTATGGCGGAACAAGGTGTATTTTTGATCAACAAAACCGATATCCCCCTCTTCCACCACTTTAGCGGCATTTTCGGCCGTACTTTCAAAGTCTTTAATTAATATTTTCCCAGAATTGGGTACAACAAGACCAGTAAGCGCTTTAAAAAATGTGGATTTTCCCCTGCCAGAACGTCCAACAACTGCAATTATTTGACCGGTAGCATTGGCGTTCTCTCTTACCACATCTTTTTCTACCAAATTAATATCTTGAATAATTACCCTCCCATCATATACAACGCTAAGGTTTTCAATAAATAATAATGATTCTTTGAAGCTGAAACTCATTGAATTTTTTTGTTTAGATTAAATTTTAGAATACCTAAATAGCGCCTTTCGCAAGTAGTTAATGAACCAGTCGAGTCCCAAACCAATTAATAAAATAATTATTTGAAGCGCTATAATTCGACCATGATTCATGAATTTATCTGAATTTTTAATCAAAAATCCCAAACCGCCTGCAGCAACCACAATCGACTCAATGGTTACGAGCATCATCCAAGTGATGGCCAAGTTCTGTCGAATCACATCAATCACATAATCTAATCGGCCCAAAATGACAACTTCCCAAAGTATTTCAAGTCTGGTGCATTTTAGGGTTTTTGCATGGTCAAATTCCTCTTGAGGTATGGCAGAAATCACTGATATTAATGAGGTAGTAAGAAAGGTTGTAAGAAATATAACCATAATCCAAATTTGCATATTGCGGGCATTATGCACTATCATTGTTATGTAAAATGAAAGACCCGTAAAGGGCAAAAATCGTAACTTAGTAATAAACTCAGACATGGGTTTCATAAGAGGTATTGGCCATAAATAAGCAAATATCATAGATAAAATTACTGCTAAAAATATGGAAATAAAGCAAAGCTTGAGTGAGCTAAATATGTGTACTACAAGGCCTTCATTATATAGCTCGCTAAAACCTTTGAATACTTGTGCAGGCGACGGAAAAAGGTGTTTTTCACCCATTGTGCCCAAAAACCAAAATAGAAAAATTGCAGCAATCCAACCCAACAAAATAATAAGTTTTTTTTGTTTAGAAATTGGGCTAAATAGAGTAATGATATCTTTCATAGTATTCGAAAATAGATTGAAAATCCTAAATATTGAGTTTGTAGATTCATGTCGGTGAGTTAGGAGGACAGTAAGGACCCCGACCTCAGGCGAAACCTAAGCTGGTATCCCCATTGGGACACCAGCCCCTTATTTTACATAAGAAAAAGACATTAATTGTCTGTTTATTATTTTAAAAATGTAATAACCACCCTTCTATTTTGTGCTTTGCCCGATTCGGTTGCATTGGTGGCAATTGGATCGTTGGCACCCTTGCCGTCAACCAATTGGAAGCGACTTACAGGTATTCCTTTTTGCTTCAAATAGTTTACAATTGCCTGTGCCCGGCTTTTTGAAAGTTGCAAATTCAAATCGCCATTACCAACATTATCGGTATGGCCTACAATTGTTACCTTACTGTTTTCTGCTTGAATTAAAAGGTTATAAATTTTTTCCAAATCGCTATTTGAGTTCCCTTTTATGGCAGCAGAGCCCGAGTTAAAGTTTATTTTCCACTCGCCTGATGCCATCACTTCAGATGCTTCTTTAGTATAATCAGCTTTATCAGCAGAGGTTGACTCAATATCATTGATATTTTTAAGGAAGAAAAGGTTTACTGCTTCCTCATAAGGAACTACTTTACCAACGTTTTCATTAAAGCCAAAAGGGTTTAATTCGGTTAAATAACTTGATACTTGATTATAAACGGCCTTGTATCTATTTACACCATCAGACATCCCAAAATACTGCATTCCATCAGCATAGTTAAATACTTTTGAGCCACCCATATTAAAAGTAAGCCCGTTTTTAGTGCCTTGTTGCCCCTTAAACATTTTATACCAATAGTCGGCATTTTCTATCTGATAGGTTTTGGCAACTGCTTCAGAGGCAGCTACTCTCCAGTCGTCATAGTTTTTCATTTGGTTTGAAGCTGTTAGGGCAGCCTTCAATATATTTGATGTAATTTCTGGATTTTTTGTAGCCCATTCTTTAACTCCGATTAATACCGCTGGCATTTGATTGTTAAATTCTTTGGTAGAAACAATATCAATAAATCCATCCAATTTATCAAAAACCAGCTTATCGCCTGGTGTCCAAGTGGCGCAGCCATCAATTTTGCGGTTTACTGTATTGCCAGTAAATCTACCATTTTCTACTTCTTTTAAGGCCACAGTAAAACCCGCTTGCTGCGATTTTATCAATTCCTCTGCCGATTTTATATAGTCATCATTTTCAGATGGATAAATATTCACCGCCTCTTTGTCGTAGGTTGTTGGATCAGGATTTACCTTGAGACCATTTGCAAAGCAATAGTTTACAGTGGTTACCCAGTCGCCATCACCCAAAACAGCAGAAATAACAGCTCCCTTCATTGATTTGGGATTCGACTTCCATATTGGTGGCCCAATCAATTTATCTTCACCATAACTCATACCAATGGCACCTAATACTTGTAAATGATATTTGTCTTTTCCATATTTTTCATCCAAAGCTTTTTGGGCAGAAGAAATATAAAAAGGAGCACCGTCGCCCATAATCATTATTCCAAAAGCGCTTTTATCCGAAGTTGGAAATTTTGTGCCATTGTCATATTCTTCCACAAACTTCATTTGCATATTGCGCAATTCGTTGAGCCAGTCTTGTCTAATAATTTCGAGGTTAACTCCGTTTTTCTCCATTAAAGAGCCAACTGTTGTTTTGGGGCCACCATTAGCTACAATCATCCCCGATGTTGCGTTCCAGGCATAACCTGCGAGCCTTATGAGTGGTTTTTCGCTAACTTTTGCCGAAATGCCAGCAGATGGAACCGAAATTTTTTCAGCATTAGTTACATTGTTTACATCTGAAGTATTGAGATCGATGCCTTGGAGTTGTTTGGAGGCTTCGGTTTTTACCCCTGGCGAAAAGAAATAGATACCTGCTAATATTGCTCCAACGCTGAATAGTATAATTAAGGCTTCGGCAAAGGTTGTGAATCGGGTTGTGCGTAATAATTTTCCCATGTTTTTGAAATTTTATTTTTTGTTAAGTTGGGGTTGTTTTAAGTTTTTTAATTATCAATTGTATTTAAAAACAGGTGAAAATTAGTAATTAAAATTCAATTTTCTAAGTAATTATTTGATAAGTGGAATTTGTAGGGATGATTCATTGATAAAAAAATAGATGAATTTTTTAATTTTATTTTCAAAAGGCTAAAAATAATTATACCAATCACTAATAGTTGTGCCTGAAAAAACAATTATTCAGTTAATTTTAGAAATCTTTATTTTCATAATGTTCAAACTACCCAACATAAATGTCTCAAAATATTTTAAATTTCAAACTTTGGTAACCATTTCTGTTTTTTTACCCTCTATCCATAAATAAATGACTGACCCATATTTACCTTCTGATAGCACAATATTAGAAGCACCCACAACTTTTAGAAATAGGCTCAAACACCTTGGCCCCAGTTTAATATTATCAGCTGCCATAGTAGGGTCTGGTGAGTTAATAGCCACTACCGCATTAGGCGCTAAGGCTGGTTTTTCATTACTTTGGATTATACTTATTGGTTGCCTAATTAAAGTAGCCGTGCAATTAGAGTTTGGCAAGCATACAATTTTAACTGGCGAAACAGCCATGCAAGCTTTTAACAAACTTCCTGGTCCTGTTTTCGGAAAGGCCCGTTGGTCTGTTTGGAGTATTTTTATCATGATGTCATTAAAAACATTTCAGCTAGGAGGTATTGTAGGCGGAGTTGCCATTATTTTGAATATGGTTTGGCCAATAATTTCTATTCCAGTTTGGGCAATAGTTTCCGCATTGTTTACCTCTATTTTGGTGTTTCAGGGTTATTATCGATTTATAGAAAAAATTTCAATTTACATGATATTTGCTTTTACAATATTCACCTTAGCATCTTTGTATTTTGTAAATTTTACGGCTTATGCCTTTACATTTCAAGACGTGTTGTCGGGTTTGAGTTTTGAGCTTCCCAATAGTTTAGTTATTGCAGCCATTGGTGCTTTTGGCATTACAGGAGTGGGTGGCGACGAAATTATTCAATACAATTATTGGTGTTTGGAAAAAGGTTATGCTGCTTATGTAGGCCCAAAGCCAGATGAAAATTCAACTAAAACTTATATAACTGCATGGGAAACTCGTGCCAAAGGTTGGATTAAAGTAATGCACTTAGACGCACTAATTGCCTTGTTCATTTATACGGTCGTTACCATAGCTTTTTATTTATTGGGCGCCTCTATTTTACATAAGCAAGGTATTGTGCCTGAAGGGTTTGGAGTAATTGAACACCTCTCTAAGATATACACCTTATCGTTGGGGCCTTGGGCAAAATATGTATTTTTAGCAGGTGGCTTCATCGTGCTTTATTCTACTCTATTTGCGGCCCTAGCTGCTTGGACAAGACTGTTCTCTGATATATTTGGAACTTTAGGCTTTATGAACTTCTTTGATTTAAGTCAGCGAAAAAAATCAATAGCAATATTAGCTTGGACCATGCCACTATTATGGGCTGCTCTATTTCTTTTTATAAAATTGCCTGTAATTATGGTGCTATCAGGTGGTATAGTTGGTTCATTTATTTTGTTGTTGGTGGTTTTTGCTGTAATTAACTTTCGTTTTTTTCGACAACCAATTGCCTTTCATCCGTCGAAAATTTATGATATTATTCTTGCCACAAGCATACTTTCTATTTTCTCTATTGGTATTTATAGTTTGATTCAATTGTTTTAAGTGAGATTTTCTTATCCATTATGGGGAAAAATGAATGCAGTATGGTTGACCGAATAGGCACAACCAATGTGAATCAGGCTATTATCTAAAAATATTAGATTTTATTCAAGCCTTTGCTAAAACCTTTACTGCTTCCACAAATTTATCTAATTCAGCCAAACTTGTAAAAATATTTGGGCTGATGCGGCAACCAAATACCCATGGGCCATTTATAGCAACTGTCCAAATTTTATGATCGGCCAAAAGCTTTTCGGCCATTTCATTTGGTGTTATGTTTTTTAGGCCAATATTTCCAATACCACAGGCTCTGTCCTCATCAAAAGGGGTATTAATAATTACATTTGGCACGTTTTTAAGCCTATCCATCCAATATTTTCGAATATATTTTAGGCGGGCTTCTTTATTTTTAATGCCAATTTTTTGCAAATAATCGATTGAGTTTAAAATACTTATGTCCGTATGCGCAGCGGGTGTGCCCGTATGATTCAGCTTTCTAATATCGTCATTTTGGAAGCCATTGTCACCAAAAATCGGCCATAAATTGTTGATTTTCTCTTTTTTCACATATAAAAAGCCAACTCCAAGCGGCGCACTGAGCCATTTATGAAGGCTTGTACAATAATAATCGCAGTTTAAATCGCTGATTTTGAAATCGAAATGTGCAAAAGCATGGGCGCCATCAACTACTACATCAACTCCATGACTATGTGCCATATCACATATTTTTTTTATGGGTAAAATATGCCCCGTAATATTTACCATATGACAAACCATCAAAAGCCTAGTTTTACTCGTAATGGCCGACTCATAAAGTTTTACGATTTCTTCGTCGGTTTTGGGATGAAGTGGTACTGTAACAGTTTTTCTTTGAAGCCCGTATCTTTTTGCCATTAAGTCAAAGTGGTCGAGCATTGAACCATAATCTGTATCAGCCATAACCGCTTCATCGCCAGCTTTCCAATCGTAGCCAGATATCACAGTATCAATTGATTCGGTAGCATTGCGAGTTACAACAATTTCAGTATAGTGACAGCCAGCAATTTCGGCCAATTTTTTTCGAACAATTTCATTATCAGAAAAGCGAGATTGCCTCATATAATAGCTGGCTAGCAGGTTTATCTCCTCAACATTTTTATGGAAAGCAGCTTTTATAGGGTTGGGGCTCATGCAATAATACCCGTTTTCAAGATTAATAAAACTTGGGTTTAGGCTATAGTCCTGCCGAATTTGGCTCCAAAAGGTTTCGTTTTGTGCTAAAACATTGGGTTTTATTCCTTTTTTAGCCTGAATTTGATTTTCAAAGGAATCGGAAAAAATTGGGCTAGATATGGCCGAGAGACCGAGAGTTTTAAGAAATTGCCTTTTATTCATTGTGTTGATTTTTAGCAATTTATTAATTTTTATTGAGGCAACAAAACATTAAAAAAACTTTTACAAATACTTATTTCACTTATCTGTTATTTTAACCATTTTACTAACTACGGCTAAACGCTCATCGTTGCCATTTCTCAATCCCCCGCCCAATTTTCTCTATCCAAAGTTCGGTATTGAATGGCTTCGGCCAAATGTTCTGTTTTAATGTCTTCAGAATTAGATAAATCAGCGATTGTGCGGGCTACTTTTAAGATTCTATCATACGCACGGGCGCTGAGCTGCAGCTTTTCCATGGCACGTTTTAACAAAGTTTTGCCTGCTTCTGATATCTCGCAAACCTCTTTTACCATTTGTGAGGGCATCATTGCATTGGAATGAATTTCAGTATTGCCCTCAAACCGCTTGGTTTGGATCTGGCGAGCAGCTATTACTCGTTCTCTTATGGTTTCAGAAACCTCTGCTTTACGATTGGAAGCCAGCTGGTCAAAGTTAACAGGTGTAACCTCAACATGTAGATCGATACGATCTAAAAGTGGGCCAGAAATTTTATTTAAATATCGTTGAACAACCCCTGGTCCACAGACACATTCCTTTTCGGGATGATTATAATAACCACATGGGCAAGGGTTCATACTAGCAATTAGCATAAAATTAGAAGGAAATTCCACCGCCCATTTGGCACGAGAAATACAAACTTTTCGGTCCTCCAAAGGCTGGCGCATCACCTCCAAAGCTGTTCGTTTAAACTCTGGCAGTTCGTCTAAAAACAAAACACCATTATGTGCTAAAGATATTTCACCAGGTTGAGGAATGCTGCCTCCGCCTACCAAAGCGGCATCGGAAATAGTATGATGAGGCGAACGATACGGCCTTGTTGATATTAACGATCCTTTGTTGCCAAGCTTGCCCGCCACTGAGTGAATTTTTGTAGTTTCTAAAGCCTCATGCAAGCTCAAAGGGGGTAAAATAGTGGGTAGTCGTTTGGCTAACATGGTTTTACCTGCGCCTGGCGGTCCAATCATTATCAAATTATGGCCACCTGCAGCGGCAATTTCTAGCGCTCTTTTTATGTTTTCCTGCCCTTGCACATTGGCAAAGTCAGCATCATATTCATTTTGTTGTTTAGAAAAAAGGTCCCTTGTATCCGTTACTAATGGTTCAATAATTTTTGTTCCTTTGAAAAAATCAATGGCATCTTGCAAGTTTTCCACTCCAATAATATCCAAATTATTTACGATAGACGCTTCCAAAGCATTTTCGGTGGGTAATACAAAGCCTTTGAAACCTTGTTTTCTGGCCTCTATCGCAATAGGCAAAACACCTTTTATGGG
The DNA here is from genome assembly GCA_031383555.1 of Cytophagaceae bacterium. GTDB lineage: Bacteria > Bacteroidota > Bacteroidia > Cytophagales > Spirosomataceae > JANMZR01. The sequence goes on from JANMZR010000294.1 coordinate 26,506, forward strand.
TCGTAAAACACCGTCTAAAGCCAACTCTCCCATTATTAAATATTTCTCTAAATCAGGAAAAGTAGCTTGGCTTGATGCATCTAAAATGCTGAGCGCTATGGGTAAGTCGTAAGAAGAGCCTTCTTTTCGAATATCAGCAGGAGCTAGATTTACAACAACTTTACGGCGAGGAAAAAAATAATCGAGTTCTTTAAGGGCGGTTTCTACTCGTTGTTCTGATTCTTTAACCGCATTGTCGGGCAAGCCAACTATAAAAAAACCCTTTCCTTGGTCGCCAGCTGAAACTTCGATTGTAATGATTGAGGCGTTAACGCCATAAACTGCGGCTCCGAAGGTTTTTGCTAGCATATTTTAGTCTGGGCATTCATTATTTAGAATTCATTTTTTAACAAAATTAACTTTATTTATTTTTAAAATAAAGCTACATCTCTAAACGAAAGCCAACTCCATGCACATTGGTGATTTTAATTGAAGTATCATTTGATAAATATTTGCGTAACCTCGTAATGAAAACGTCCATGGATCGGCCTTTAAAATAGTCGTTATTGCCCCAAAGGGCTATTAAAAGCCTTTCTCGACTTATGGTTTGGTTTTTATTTTCAACTAAAAGTTTTAATAGTTCCGACTCTTTATTGGTTAAGCTCTGTTCTGTGGTTTCAAATATTAATTTTAGATTTTTCGAATCGAAAGTATATTTCCCCAATATAAAGTTAGCAGTAGTAATTGCTATTTTCCCCACTCTTTTCAATATCGCTTCGATTCTCAGAATCAACTCCTCCATATTAAATGGTTTTGAAATATAGTCGTCAGCACCGAGTTTTAAGCCTTTTATACGGTCATCGTTGAGGCTTTTGGCCGTTAAAAATATGATTGGAAAGTCATTATTTTGGGATTTTATTTTTTCAGAAAGAGCAAAACCATCAAGCTCAGGAAGCATTACATCTAATATCGCAATATCGAAAGTCCCTGCTTCAAAGGCTATTAAGCCTTTATTGCCATCGTTTTGAAGGACTACCACAAAGCCAGCTTCTTCCAGATTATCTTTTATAACGAAGCCAAGGTTTTCATCATCTTCAACCAATAATATTTTTGCCATATTAATTGTTTTGGGGCAGGGTAAGTGCTTTAGTTAAGAGGTAGTTTTATTATAAATTCAGATCCTTTTCCTATACTGCTTTTAACAATTATTTGTCCGTTATGACCCTTAATTATTTCATTAACATAATAAAGACCTAGGCCGAAGCCTTTCACATTATGTACATCGCCTGTATGCACACGGAAAAACTTTTTAAAAATATTTTCTTGGTCTTTTTCTGAAATGCCTATTCCGTTATCTTTTATTTTTAAAGCTAAATACTCTTTATCATTTTCAACACTTATCGATATTTTGGAGTTAGTATCGCAATACTTCAAGCTATTGTCAATGAGGTTGTTAATTACATTGGTTAAGTGCAATTTATCAGCTTTTATTTGAAAAAATTTAGCAGTAAAATTCAAATTAATTTCAGCCTTTTTTTCTTTAATAACTGGGTCTAAACTAGCTATTAGTTCCTCAATGATTTCTTTAATATCAATTATTTCGAAATTAAGCTTATCTATTTTTTCGGATATATTAGCAGTTTGTAATACAGTATCAACATTCTTTTTCAATCGAGCGGCTTCTTTTCGGATAATGGTGGCATAGCTTAATAGTCTTTCGGGTTTTTCGATAATATTAGGGTTCATCAATACTTCAGATGAGATAGATATGGTTGAAATTGGTGTTTTGAACTCATGTGTCATATTATTGATGAAATCATTTTGAATTTCTGACAATCTTTTTTGTTTGAAAATTACCCAAAGAGCGTAAGCAAAAAACGAAAAAACAACCAGCAATAAAGCGGATGAAAAAAACCAATTCCCCATTTCATTTATCATGTTCAGTCGCCGATCTGGAAAATATACCCCAAAGTAATAGTTGGTCAGTTTTAAGGAAGGGAACTCATACTTGATTGATTTTGTAGAATCACAATTTGCGGAGGCGCATACATAACCACCGTATTGAATCTGGTTTTTCACACAATCATAAATACCATATTCGAAATTTTGCTTTACATCATGACTCATCATTTCTTGCTTGAGAAATTCTTCCAACACAAATGGGTCTATTTTATCGTTTATTTGTACTGTGTAATAGTTGCCAGAAACCCTCTCAACAGGCTTTAAAAGCATATTATTAGGGTTTTTATTGAAATTTAACATGCGTTTGGTTACTACTCGAAGTGAGTTGGTAACTCGCTGGTCAAAGTCTTTTTCTTCCAAAGAATAGGCCTTTTTAAACCAATAATATTGTAAACCAGCAATTGCGAGCATTAATAAAACAGAAAGGGCTACAAAAATGCGGAGGGTTTTACTTTGCATAAAGTAAAATTAAACTATTTTGTGAATTTGGGGTAACAGCATAAAGTAAAATTATATAGGAATCTATTAAAAATGAGAACATTAACAGATTTTTAACAAATATGATTATATGGACTAGGCTGGTACTATCACCAAATTCCTTTCCAAATAATCTGTTAGGTTTTCGACTGTTTGTATTTTCTCTAGCTCTTCATCAGGTATTTGAATGCCGTAGTAGTTTTCAACATAAACAATAAGCTCTAAAAATTCTATAGAGTTGAGCCCGAGGTCGGTTCTGAAATGCTTCCAAGGCTTAATGACCGCTTCTGGAATAAAAAAATTTTTCGATAAAAATTGGTTGAACTGCTTGAAGAATGGGTACATAAAATAATATTTTGTTGATGGTTTATTTTTATAACTCAAAATTTACGAAATATATTGCCGATAACATATGAAAGCCAATTTTCGTTTATAATTTTTCAAAGGTTTTAAAAAATTGGTATTAATATGATTTCAAAGTCACCTTCGGTGGTAAAAGCTTGTACATCACTGGAGTTACTAGCCTTGAAAGTAGTGTAGAACTAATAATGCCCCCAATCAAAACCAATGCCAATGGTGAATATAGGTCTGAATATTCTACAACTAAAGGTGTTAGGCCTCCAATTGCTGTAAGGGATGTTAGTAATATTGGCACAAATCTGATTTCCCCAGCTTCCTTAATGGCTTGCTCCAATGGCATTCCCTCTTCACGTAATTGGTTGGTAAAGTCAACCAATAAAAGGGAGTTTTTTACTTCTATACCTATCAATGCAATAAAACCTACGATAGCTGTAAACGACATTGTTTCGCCCCAAAGAAAAAGCATCAAAATAGCTCCAACAATACCCAAAGGAATAACAGAAAGCACAATTAAGGTCGATTTGAAGTTGCCAAATTCAAGTATTAATATGGCAATCATACCAAAAATAGTTATGATAATGATTAAGCCTAAACCTCCAAAGGATTTTTGAGCAGATTCCGCTTCTCCGCCCACTTTATAAGAAAACCCTTTTGGAAACTTAAAAGCATCCAGTTTTTTAATAAGTTCATCGTTTACCTTGCTGGTATTGAACCCATTTTTCAAATAAGACGACACCCCAACATATCTATCATTACTTAAATGCCTAATCTGGTTTGGTGATGTCTCAAAGTTGATTTCGATAAATTGCTTCAAAGGAATGGCCGTTCCAATTGCGTTGTTTACAAAAATCCTGTCGAATACATCATAATTAGGCACTGAGCTTTCATTAGGAATTGAAACATTAATATTAATTTCATCTTTTTGGTCAACCATTCGATATTTACCAATATTCAGTCCAGAAATTCCCATCCGTATGGCCCTGTCAATATCAGAAATATTTACAGCCATTAAGCCCGCCTTTTCTTTATTAATTTTCACCCTAAGGTCGGTTGGCAATACTTTGAGTGGGTTATCGATATAAATTGTTCCCGGATGCTCGCTAATTAATTTTTCAATTTTTGACGCAACTACAATCAAAGTATCCATATTTTCCCCTAGTATTCGATACATAATTGGAGCTTCTAAAGGGGTGCCCTGTTCAAAATTATTTACCTTTATTTTGGCATTTGGAAAGCCAGAAAGGTTGCCCCTCAATGCATTTATAATTTCCTTTTTACGCATATTTTCGATATCATCATAAAGCTGAACAAATATTTGGGCGTAGTTTTCAGACTCGTTTCTTTGTATTTCGTTATAATAAATTCGGGGGTTTCCTTTTCCAATATTAGTTGAAAAATACTTGATTTCTGGCCACTTTTTAAGTTCTTTTTCTGTAAAATCTGCTACTTTCCTGGTTGCTTGAAGGTTTGAGCCAACAGGCGTTTCAATGTTTACTAAAAACATTGGTTTTTCTGAGGAGGGGAAAAGGCTCACTCCAATATACATTTTAGCTAACAATAATGTGCCCGCAAATATTAATATTGCTGTGGCAATTGTTATCCAAGGGTTTCTCAAACTTAAGTTCATAAGCCTACCATAGGTAAGTGAAATTCCCTTTTTCAAAACTCTCATAATTGCATTTCCTTCAGGGTTATGGTTGTTTGAAAGCAATACTGATGATAAAAAAGGCACAATTGTTAATGATACAAACATTGAGGCCAATACTGTAAACATAACTGACATTGGCAAACTTCTGATGAATTTGCCGGCCGTGTCAGGCAAAAAAGCAATCGGTAAAAAGGCTAAACATAGTAAAATTGTGCAACCAATTACTGCAGTTGAAATCTGTTTAGTTGCTTCAATAGCTGCTTGAACTTTGCTCATTCCTTGTCGCATAAACCTTTCAATGTTTTCAACTACCACAATGGAGTCATCTACTAAAATACCCAATGAAACTATCATGCCTACTATTGAAAGCTGGTTGATAGTAAACCCAAAACCATATAACATAGTAAGACCGATTGCCAAGGAAAGTGGTATTGATATCATAACTACCAAACTTGCACGTGTGCCCAAGGGCAACAAGGTAATCAGAACTAACAGAATGGCTATTCCAAAATCTTTTGCAAAGCGATTAAGCCTGTTTTCAACGGATGAGGCCTGGTCAAAGGTTTTAATGGCATCAATAGTAGGTGGCAACTCAGATTTGAATTGAGTAAAAATAGGCTCTACCAATTTGGCAACTTCTATAATATTTTGATTATCCTTTTGGCAAACGGTTACAAATACACAACGATGCCCGTTAAGTCTGGTGATGTGAGTCTCGTTTTCATACTTCATACTAACCTCAGCTATATCTTTCAACAATACTATTTTGGTTCCGTTAGTGTACACTATCGTATTCTTAATTTCTTCTAAACTTTTGTATTCCCCTGATGTTTTAACGTTGAATTTTCTTTCACCAACATTGATGCTACCTCCTGGAATATTTACATTTTCTGATTGAATTGCTCCCAAAACTCTGTTAATGGGTATTTTATCCTCAGCCATTTTGGCCAAATTGAGCTCGATGGCTACTTTTTGGTTGGGGAAGCCCCAACTTTTTATGTTTTTAAGTGAACTTACTTTTGCAAATCTTTTTTCCAAATCTTCAGCATAGGTTTCAAGCTGTCGGTAGGAAAGATTTTCACTCACCAATGCGAACTGGTAAATATTTACGTCAGTTGGTGTGAATTTTTGAATACGAATATCTAAAATATCTTGAGGTAAATCTTTACGAAGCGCATTGATTTCACGAACTAACTCTTGGTATTTAGACTCTCGGTCTTCGTTTTCATCGTATTCAACCAATAAAGCGGCCACACCATCAAATATGGTTGTTTTTACGTTTTCAACATTGGCAAGTTCATTTATTTTTTTTTCTAAAGGATCCACCACCAATTTTTCCATGTCATTTGGGTTTGTCCCAGGATAAATTATAACAATAGAAAAGGAGGGCGTTTCGAACTCAGGGTCTTCGCCACGAGGCATATTTAATAACGAAAAAATACCAATTGATAACACTGCCAAAAAGACAATAAGCGTGAATTGATAATTTCTTACTGAAAATTCTGATATTTTCATGAGGAAGGCCCCCTAAGCCCCGAAGGAGGAATTGGCGGCGTTTAAAATTTTATTACTAAATCTAAATTCTTCTGTTTTTAATGTCAAAAACTCCCACTTTGGGGCGGTCCGACTAATCGGTTAAAAGATATTATTTTACCAATTTCACTTTGCTTCCATTCACCAAATAGGCTGAGCCATCAGTAATTACATGGGTAATACTATCAGAAAATTCTTTCAAATAAACACGCCCATTTGCTATATAATCGACAACCACTGGTATTTTTCTTGCCATGGAGTTTTGGTCAATTGTATATACGAATGCACTTTTATTATTACCTTCGATTAAAGCATTGATAGAAATTGAAACTTTATTTTCTAAAATAGATGGCGAAATTATCCCATTGCCAAAAAGGCCCGTTGCAAACTTTTTGCCCTCTGGTTCTACAAATAACTCTACTTGATATTGTCCAGAGTTCGGGTCGGGTGATTGGCTCAGGTTAGATATTTTTGCCTTGAAATTATCTTTGGGGAAAGCATCCAACTTTACCTCTGCTATGTCGCCAATTTTAAGTCGTGCCCAGTCAAAATCGGTAATGCCGGCTTTTAATACCCATGAGTTTTGATTTATCGCATTAATAAAAAACACCGGATTGCCTGGACCACAAAGCTCCCCTTCGTTCATTATTTTTTTTACAATTACTCCTGAAATTGGTGCGTGAATTTTAGAATATTGCAGGTTATACCGTGCTATTCGTAGGCTTTGCTTAGCAACAGATAAAGCTGTATTTAAATTTTGAACTTGTTCCAAAGTACTCACTGAGTCGGCATACAAGTTGGTAATTCGTCTTAAATCCCGCTCTGTTTTGTTAACCGATTCCTGTGCTTGCTGTACATTGGCATTGATTTCTGTTAGATTTAAAGTAGCTAAAAGTTGCCCTTTACTTACATTTTGCCCTTCTTTCACATATAATTTTTCAATAATTCCCCCCGTTTTGAATGAAAGCCTTGACTCACTCAATGACGCCAAAAGGCCAGAAGCTTCGACTACGGGTGTTGAATTGCTGTTGGTAATCTGTTCTATTTTTACAGCTATTACATCGTCAATAATACTAACTTGTTTTACTTCTTTGCCTCTTTTGCCACAAGCAATTACGATGGTCAAAAAGATGATGAATGTTGATAATTTCTTCATAAGTTGATAGTTTTATTCCCTCTATATTTTTATTTCAAATTAAAGCTGGCGTTAGCTCTTTCCATTTCAGCATAGCGAATCCATGAGTCATAAATCGCTATACTATTTTGTAACTCAGCTGTTGTCACTTGGGTTTGAGATTCGAAAAGCTCGACATAATTTGCTTGCCCTTCTTTGTACTTTTTCATCACATCGTTATAGTACCTTTTTGCCGTTTCCACCTGCGTTTTTTTTGCAGGAATTAATTTCTTTGAGGCTAAAAAAGTGTTTTGGGTTAATTCAACTTGCAATGAAAGTTGGTTTTTTATCTGCTTTTCTTGCTCAACCATTGATAATAACTCTTGCTCTTGCTCCAATATTTTTATTTTGTATCGCCCACCTGAATATATAGGCAAGTCAAATGAAAGGCCGAAAAGTGCAAAAGGATTTTTTGAGTTGATATCTTTCAGAGAACCTTGTGAGCCTATATCCAAAATAGCTCCAATTTTTGGCTTTTTATAGGCTCTGTTCATGGCCAATATAGTTTCATTTACTTTAATGGCCGCTTCTATTTTTTTGAATTCTTCTCTTGTTCCCACTTCATTCCTTATCGTTTCATCAGGTAATTTATTAAAAATTGTATCAACAATTATCTCATTATCATAGGGTTTACTCAAAAGAAAATTGAAGTAGTACGTTGCATTTTTCTTGTTGTTTTCGGCTAATATTGCTTCTGATGCTATTTTGGCCTGCTCGTTCTGTGTACGAATTAAAGCCATTGGGTTGGCCATTTCGTTTTTTATGAGGCTGCGATTTACCCTTTCGGTTTCTTTGAGAAGGGTTTTTGCATTTTCAAAAATATTTATGGCCTCTAGACTTTTCAAATAATTGAAATAGGCAACTTTAATATCTTTAACTAACTCTCTTTTAAATACCTCAATTTCAGCCTCTTGAACTCCTATTAGCTCTTTTTTAATTTTTTGGTTGTATTTTATTTCTGCATTGAAAAGCGGCATCTGGGTTTTTATTCTGGCATCATAAAAGTTTTTAGGCACCAATTGTTCATTTACATTTGGAATTTGCCCTTCTGGAAATTTCGGGTAATTAGCTGGTGTAATTAAATTTAAGGTTGCATAAATTGGGTTGATTAGATCGCCCACAGGAAAAGAAATATTACGCCCACCAACAGCAGTTGAATAGGTTGTATTGAAATTGATGTTAGGTTTAAAAAGCGCTCTGGCTTCGTCCAACATATAAATACTTTTTTGCAATTGAAACTTTTGTTGCTTTAAACTTGCATGGTTTTCTAGTCCTTCTTTAATATATTGCTCAATTACAGTCGATTGTGAGTAGCTTTTCGTTGTGATCAAACAAAATATTATGAGAAAAAAATGATTAATATTTCGCATATTTTTATAGATTTTATTACCCTTAAATATCCTTATTTACTTAAATTAATTGTTGCCCTAATCTTTCTACCTTATTGAGCCACGTTTCTCTGAATTCAGCTTTTGACAATCTTATTGGGCCAATAGTTGTTGTGCGTACAGGGCTTATACCACAAAACTCAAGCGTCAATTTTTTCATTGCATTATAACTTGGTCGCCTATAAATGAGCCAATAATACCACTTAGGCTGGTCCAAAGTGGAAATTATTCGGGCCGATTTACCTTTCAAAAGTTTGTCCCACCAAACGGAGTTCTCTCTTTTTTGAAATGCAAAGCCAGGTAAAAAAACCCTATCAATAAAACCTTTTAATATTGCAGGCATTGAACCCCACCAAACTGGATAAATCCAAACGATATGGTCGGCCCAGGTTATTTTTTCTTGCGCTATTAATAAATCTGGTTCTAATTCTGTTCTTTTTCTATAGCCAAATTGTAAATTTGGATTGAAAGTCAAGTCTTTTATAATAATATCAATAACTGTAGCGCCTGCCCTTTCCGCACCTTTTTTGTAGGCTGCGGCCAAACCAAAGTTGTAACTTTCTTCGTCAGGGTGTCCATTTATTATTACTATTTTTTTCATTTCAAAAGGATTGCTTTATAGATTATTTTCCAATTACACCTAAATGGGTATTTTTAAAACTATTTGTATATTTCAACCCATATTCAAATATTCTATCCATGGCTGAGTGTGCAAATAAAATTAAACCTACTGCCATTAATGTACTGTCATTCGTATACACACCAATAGAATATATACAAATTGCCAATGCTTTATGGTGTATAAAATTATAGGAAACAACACCCCAATAAGGCGTAATTAAATAACCAACCATTGACAAATCGGGCAATAAAATAAGGGCCGGAAATAACCACCAATCAAAGCCTAATTGGTAAAATAAATAGGTTGTTAATATGAATTGAGCGAGCTCTTCAAGTTTAAGAAGTGTTTTCATCTTTATTCCTCCCTTTAAAAAATTATATCAATTTTGGTTATATGATATTTTTTATAAAGAAATTACTTTGCTGGAATATGTGTTTTAGCCAAGTTTGATATACTTTTTGTAAGTAATTTGCCTTCTAAATTATAAAGCCGGCATTCGCAATGGATTATATTTTTACCAGCTTTTATCACCTCAGCCTTTAGTCTAACTTTTTCACCAATTTTAGCAGAAGATAGGTAGTCAACAGCCAAATTTACTGTGGTGAAAAAGAAGTCGTTATCTAATGAAAATACTAAAGCGCCCATTAAATCATCCATCATTACGGCGTAAACTCCACCGTGCATCACTCCCATGAGATTTGAAAAGTCGGGCCTAACTTCGTACTCAGCTACTAAATAGCCTTCTTCTGCTTCAACTAAGATCCCGTTAAGCCATTTCCCAATTGGGGATGATAAGCCCATTGGTTTTCCAATATTTTCTTTAAATTTTTCTAATAATTTATTTGCCATTTTTATATTTGTTTTGGAAGTATTTTATCAATCATCATTTCTAAACTTTTTTGTATCATGTCATCCATATTATATGCACTTTCTTTCATAATACTAAACCTATCACGAATGGCCAACGATGTGAGACCATGTACGTACGACCATATCGACATGGTATAAACATCAATTTCCGTTTCACTAAAGCCCTCTTTTGTAAGGTGCTCGGCAATGGTATTTTTTAATAAATTATGGGCTTTTTGGCCGCAAATCCACGCATCATCATTTTGAGTAAGGCAGTTCATCGGGGCTTTATCCATAAACATTAGTCCGTATAATTCGGGGTTCTCAAAGGCAAATTGTATATAAATTTGACCCATTTGTAAAAGCCTTTGGTGAGTGTCCTTAACTAATAAAACTGGCGACATAGAAACAAAGAATTTTGTGAATGCTACCTCATGAACTGCAAAAAGTAATTCATCCTTATCTTTAAAATGCAGATAAATTGTTCCAGGGCTATATTCAATGCTTTCGGCGATATTTCTAAGCGACGTTTTTTCATACCCTTCTGCCACAAATATTTTCAAAGCGGCATCAATAATTGTCTGCCGTAATTCCTCTTTTGCTCGTACTTTTCTTTCTGAAATACCCAATTTTTCTTGCTGTTTTAACTATAATGTTGTTTTGGTCCAATTTGTGGTGCGCCCTAGCAATGATATGCCCACAAAACCTCTGATATCCAAACTATTAGTGCCTTTGGTTTTGATTATGCACGAATAAGTTTTCCCGTTCTTTGGGTCGTAAATGGTGCCATTCTCCCAAGATTTGCCAATGAAATCAAAGTTTTTTAAAATTGTAGTGCCCATAAGTTCTTGGGTCCTTAATTTCGGCTCGGGGTTTTCTGTGTCTTTTCTAGGGTTTTTACTCCAAACTATTTTGCCGTAATATTTACTCCCCTGCTTGTAAATTTGCACTTTGCCATCCTTTTCAGCATTAAACCATACTCCTACAACAGCATCTTGTGGGACCGTCTGGGCATTAATTTTCACTAAAAACAAAGAAAAAATTCCAAAAATCAAAATTGCTTTTTTTAACATAATAATTTGAGTTTTATTGATTGTAATTAATTAATGGAACAATACTCTAAATGCTGGAAATATAAAATTCGTTGTAAATTTACTGAACGCTGTTCAGTAAAACAAATTTATTTTTCTTTTTTTCTTAAAAAGTTTAGGAAAGTTATATTTTGCGAAAGTGGTTGGGTTTTTTAACCGGCTTTTTGATTAAAAATAATTTACAGTTCAATATGTATTTAATTTATACTTTACAAACCAGACTAGTCTATCTTAGAAAGTATTTATTATGCCGTTTTTGATATCATATATAGAACATAATCTTAAATATTAACATTTTTTAAAGAAATTACCTTTGGAAAATAAAGCAATTAAATTAGATTTGCTTTTTAAAGGTCTTTATAAAATTTAAAATGAAAATATCCATAAAATCAGCAACTTATCTATTGGGGCTAGTCGCTATTTTTATACTTACTACAAGCAGTAAGCCGAAAGTTAATTATGATGATGACAGGAACAATAAAGTTTTACATACCATCGGCCAAATTTTAAAGCAAGTTCATTTCAAACCGCAAGTGATTAATGATACTTTTTCTCAAAAAATATTTAGCGAGTTTTTAAAGTCAATAGATCGTGAAAAAAACATTTTTCTCGAAAATGATATTAAAGAATTGAAAAAATATGAACTCAAAATTGATGATGAAATAACTGGGGCCCCAATCGAGTTTTTTTACATTGCTAACGAAATTTATAAGAAAAGACTTGTGACGGTTAGAGATAAAAACATTTCTGCATTCGATAAACAATTTTCTTATAACGACAAAGACAGTATAATTACCCTTTACGACCAGCAAAAATTTCCAAAAAACGAAAAAGAGCAAGCGAAAATTTGGGCAAAAGAGTTGAAATTTCGGACGATGGAGAAATATGTTGAGCTTCAAAACCAACGAGAAAAAAGCAATGTCGATTCGGTAAAAAATAAAACAAATAATGAGCTAGAGTTGCAAGCAAGAAATGCCACAAAAGCCGTGATGGTTAAATATTTCGATAGATTGATACGCAAAACATCCGATACTGATCGATTTAACCTTTTTGTAAATACTATAACCAATATGATGGACCCACATACTGATTACTTTGCGCCAATTGAGAAAAGGGCTTGGGATGAAGGTATTACGGGCAAGTTTTTTGGTATTGGTGCACAAATAGGTCAAGAAAATGGCTATGTAAAAATTGCTGTAGTTAGCCAGGGAGGGCCTGCATGGAAAAGCGGCGAGGTGACCGATGGCGACCTAATAATGAAAATTGGCGAAGCAAATACTGAGCCTGTTGATGTGGCTGGCTATGATATTCCTGAAGCTGTAAAGCTAATTCGTGGCAATAAAGGAACCACAGTTAGCTTGACTTTGAGAAAAGTAGATGGCACAATTAAAGTGGTTCAAATAGTACGTGAAGAGCTAAAGTTAGAAGAAACTTTTACAAAATCGGCGGTGATACAAGAAGGGGATAAAAAAACAGGATATATCTATTTACCCAAGTTTTATACCAATTTTGGAGATCCATCTGGCCGATCGTGCTTTGAAGACGTAGCCAACGAACTCATAAAACTTCAACAGGAAAAGGTTGATGGAGTGGTAATTGACCTTCGTAATAATGGTGGCGGTAGCCTTCAAGAAGTAGTAAACATGGTGGGCCTTTTTATACCCGATGGCCCTGTTGTACAAGTTGTTGACAGTAAAGGAAAGTCCAATTTCCTAAGTGATCGTGACAATGGTAAAGTGCTTTACGATGGACCTTTGGTTGTTATTATAAACGAATTTAGCGCCTCCGCTTCTGAAATATTTGCAGCGGCTATTCAGGACTATCAAAGAGGAATTATTGTGGGCTCTTCGTCAAGTTATGGTAAAGGAACTGTGCAAAGGCCAATTCCATTGTCAAGAAATAGTATGGAAGAATTTGGCTCCATTCACTTAACTATCCAAAAATATTATCGAATAAATGGGGCTTCAGTACAATTGAAAGGTGTTGAACCCGATATCGTGATGCCTGGTTATTATGAGTTTTTCAAAGTAAAAGAAAAAGATGTACCTGCCTCTTTAGTTTGGGATGAAGTGGGCAAATTACCTTACAAACCATGGGGAAAGCTCCCAAAAATTGACTTCCTTAAAACAGAATTTCAGAAAAGAAACGATAGCTCTGGTGTATTTAAAAAAATATTTAACAATTCTGTATGGTTAGCCAAACAAAATGATTCGCCCAATTATTTGAACATAGAAAAATATAATTTTTTGGAAAAAGAAAAGAAAGATATAGCTATACAAACAAGAGAGTTGTTAAAAATGAAAACCGATATGGACATTAAAATTTTAGATACAATTTCAAAAGACAGTTTATCAACAAGCTTAAAAGAAAGTAATAAAAGGTTTGTAAATTTTCTAAAAAATGATTTTTATCTTTTTGAAACAACCAATATTTTGAATGATATGGTAATGAATCCGTCATTATCTAAGCTATCTGATCAGAAATTGTTTGAGAAAAAAGAGGAAAACTAGCCCAAAAATCCAACTTCATCTCAATTACCGCTCATCAAATTAATTCACCATTCAAGGAATTCAAATTAAATTTTTGTAAAAAACTTTGAACATCAGAAAAGTTTCCATAGTTTTGCAAGGAAACTCAGAGAACCCCATAAGTTTCTTTGGTTTTTTACAGAAAGTCTTAAAATAATGCTATTTTCAAAGGCACTTATCGATAAATTGGGAGGGAAATCCTAGAAATAGTACAATTTAAATGGAAATAAAAGAACGAATATTAGAAAAGGCAACTGAAATGTGCTTCCGATTTGGAGTAAGGTCGGTTACTATGGATGATATCGCAAAGGCATTAGGAATATCTAAGAAAACGATATACCAACATTTTGAAGACAAGGATGAAGTCATATTCAAAATTATGGAAACCGAAATGGGTAAAGACAAATGTGAATGGGACGAACTTGGAAATACTTCAAAAAATACAATTGAAAAAATGATTAATGCCCAAAACCTAATGAAAAGGTCAATGGAAGGCATGAATCCATCGATTTTTTTAGATATAAAACGCTTTCATACAAGAGCATGGGGTCTATTTCAAAAACATAAGCATGAATTTATATTAAAAACAATAACCGAGGATATCAACAATGGCATATCTGAAGGGCTTTTTAGGGAAAATATCAATGTAGAGTTTATGGGAAGGTATCGGCTAGAGCAAGTTGAAATGGGGTTTGATCCTACTATTTTTCCTCCTGAAAAATACAATATGGCAGAAATTCAAACAACTCTTATGGATCATTTTATACGAGGTATATTAACAGAAAAGGGGTTAAAACAATACAATTCATATCAACAATAATTACCATTATGAACAAAATAAAGTACAAGTCAATCGCTTTTATTGCAATGATATTTTTTGCAAATAACTTAAAAGCACAACAAAGCTTTAGCATAAAAGAGGCCATAGATTATGCAGTGATAAACCATGCAACAGTGAAAAATGCTTATTTAGATATACTCAATGCAGACGCCCGAGTAAGCGAAATAAAAGCGATAGGCCTCCCTCAACTAAAAAGCAACGTAAATTATACCAATAATTATCAAATTGCAAGGGTGTTTTTACCAGCCAAAACATTCGACCCAAAAGCTAAAGAAGGTGATATTATTGCGGCAAAATTTGGAGTAGCCAATAGTGGTAATGCTGGCTTATCCCTGAGCCAAATGATATTCAATGGCTCTTATACTTTAGGCCTCAAAGCAGCGGATGTTTATAAAGAACTTTCTGCAAAATCTTTGATACAGACCAAACAACAAATTGCCGAAAATGTATCAAAAGCATATTATGGAATATTGGTAAATGACGAGCGACTAAAGCTACTAAATATAAATGCAGGTCGTTTGGATAGTTTAATTCGTGAAACTAAAGTTTTAAATGTTCAGGGTTTTGTAGAAAAGTTAGATGTGCAACGCCTTGAAGTACAAGCTAATAACCTTAAAACTGAAATAAACAATATTGTTAGACTTCAGGAACTAAGTGAATATTTATTGAAGTTTCAAATGGGAATGAACATTGAAACACCCATCGTACTTTCCGATAAACTATCAGCTATTAGTTTAGCTGAAATACAACCAGCTGAGGAAGAACAAGAATTCAAATATGCCACTCGAATGGAATATTCAATATTGCAAACACAAGAGCGATTAGCAGAACTAGATGTAAAAAATGAGAAGGCAGCAATATTACCAACAGTAATGTTCACTGGTAATTATGGATTTAATTCGGGACGACCAAAATTTGGCGATTTAATGACGAAGCCTTGGTTTTCAAATGGAAATATAGGTTTAGGAATAAACATTCCAATCTTTGATGGCTTTGCTAGAAAATATAAAACTATACAATCTGAAAATAATTTGCAGAAAGTAAAGAACAGCTATTCTATTTTAGAAAATTCGATTGATATGCAAATAAAGCAAGCCAATATCTCTTTGAAAAATAGCTGGGAAAGCCTTCAAGAAAATGAAAAGAATATGGATTTGGCCAAAGAAATAGTAAGAGTTTCAAAAATAAAATACAAGCAGGGGGTAGGCACAAATTTGGAGGTTCTCAATGCTGAGGCGGCATTAAAAGAATCACAAACCAACTATTTCACTTCACTTTATAATGCCTTAATTGCAAAAGTTGATTTAGATAAAGCACAGGGAAAACTTTAAAAATAATTTGATGCCGCCCCGAAAAGGCGATATAGAATATAATTGGGTGTTAGTTAGCCCATTTTACACAACTAAAAAACAAAACACATGAAAAAAGGATTAATTATCACAATATCATTATTAACTATTTTTGCTTCATGCAAAAAATCGGTTGACAAAAAAACCGAACTAGCCGAATTGAAAAATCAAAAAACGGAGCTAGAAGCTAAAATAAAGGTACTGGAAACCGAGTTAGGCAAAACAAGTTTAGATACCAAAGAGCCAGAAAGAGTAATCACCGTGGCTGTTTCACCAATTTTAGCCCAAAATTTCAAACACTTTGTTGAAGTGCAGGGTATAGTTGAATCGGAAAACATTGTACAAGTGACCCCTCAAATGGGTGGTGCGATAACTGGCATGTATGCAACTGAAGGTCAAATTGTAAAAAAAGGTCAATTATTGGCAACTATTGACAACCAGGTAGTTAGAGAATCAATAGCCGAAATCAAAAACCAATGGGAACTTGCCAACACCATTTTTCAAAAGCAAAAAACACTTTGGGACCAGCAAATTGGCACTGAGGTGCAGTATTTGCAAGCCAAAAATAATAAAGAAGGTTTAGAAAAGCGGATGGTTACCATGGAAACTCAGTTGGGAATGGCCAGAGTATATGCTCCAATATCAGGAACAATCGAAATCGTACGCCAAAAGCAAGGCGAAATGGGTATGCCCGGCGTACCAATGATGCAAATTGTAAATTTAGCGAACCTAAAAGCAACAGGAAAAGTGCCTGATATATATTTGGCTTCTGTACGTAAAGGTCAATCAATTTCTATCATTTTCCCAGATTTGAAAAAGGAAATTACGGGCCGATTAAGTAATGTAAATGCATTGGTTGATCCCGTTTCAAGAACTTTTGGTGTAGAGTCGAAAATACCTAATGTAGGCAACTTATTGAAGCCCAACCAAATAGCAATTATAAAAATTAACGATTTGGCAAAAGCCAATTCGATAGTGATTGATCAAAATTTGATTCAAAAAACAGAATTGGGTGATATCGTTTATGTGGCTGTTGATAAAAAAGCACAATCTCGCAAAGTGAAAACTGGCATCAACTATAACGGACAAATAGAAATTACAGAAGGCCTAAAAGTTGGTGACGAGTTGATTACCTCTGGCTATCAGGAGTTGGTGGATGGAACGCCTTTGAGTTATTAATGATACACTAACCCTCAAAATCGACTAATGAGGCCACAGGTCTCGGCGACGCCTAGGGTTGGTGAAGTAAAGTTGAATTAGTAAAATCTTTATTTCGAAAAAAGTTAATATTGCCAACCAAGTACTCCCCTATCGGGATTAGGGTGGCTAAAATTTAAATATATATGAAAAATAACAACCAAGATCTCCCCCACGGCTCTGGCATGATTTACAACATGGTAGGCTGGCTAGGGTCAAACAAAACCACCGTATATTTTATTACTTTTTTGCTGTTTTTAGCAGGAAGTTATATTTATACTGGCTTGCCAAAAGAGCTTTATCCCGAAATTAAGGTGCCACAGATATATGTGCAAACGGCCTATTTTGGGACAACTCCGGCTGATATTGAAAACGTAATTAACAAGCCAATCGAAAAGCAGTTGAAAACCATTGCAGGCGTAAAGTCCATCAAATCAAATGCATTGCAAGATATTTCAGTGATTTTGGTGGAATTTAACCCAAACGTAAAAACAGAAGTGGCCTTGCAAGGTGTGCGTGATGCTATCGACAAAGCAAAACGTGATTTGCCAACAAAGCTGGATTCTGGCCCAACTGCTCAAGATGTAAACTTTTCGGAATTCCCGATAATGAATGTAAACTTGGCGGGTAATTTTCCTTTGGCAAAATTGAAAGATTATGCCGAGCAGCTTCAGGATGAGATTGAAAGTATACCACAAATCACTAGAGTAGATATTGTTGGTGCATTAAAGCGTGAAATTCAAATCAATTTGGACTTGTCCAGAATGAAGTCGTCTGGGCTTACTTTTTTTGATGTACAATCAGCAGTTCAGTCTGAAAACATCAATATTTCTGGTGGTGAACTTAATGTAAATGGTGTTCGTCGAACGATTCGAGTTAAAGGAGAGTTCAAAGGGGTTGACCAAATTAAAAACATCATCATACGATCTGGGTCTGGTGCAGTTGTGCGCCTAAGCGATGTGGCTGAGGTGGTTGATAGTAATGAAGACCGACAAGATTTTGCAAGATTAGATGGTAAATCAGTAGTAACGCTTAATGTAATAAAACGTGGCGGCGCCAATTTGGTGGCTGCTTCCGACAAAATAGAATTGATAATTGAGAGTTTTAAAGAAAAACTGCCACAAGGAGTTAAAATCCAAATTACGGCTGATAGCTCAGAGCGAACTAAAGAAAATGTGGACGATTTGGTAAATACCGTAATACTTGGTTTTATATTCGTAGTATTGGTGCTGATGTTTTTTATGGGTGTGCGAGATGCTTTTTTTGTGGGTCTTTCAGTTCCTTTATCCGCTTTATTGGCTTTTATTCCGCTTTATTATTCTGGCTTCACGCTTAATACTATGGTGCTTTTCTCTTTTTTATTGGGTTTAGGCATTGTTGTGGACGACGCCATTGTTGTAATAGAAAACTCACACCGTATTTTCAATAAATTCAGAGACTTGACAATTATGGAGTCGGTAAAACTGGCAGCCTCGGAAGTATTTTTGCCAGTACTTTCGGGCACATTAACTACCATTGCACCATTTGTGCCTTTGCTTTTTTGGCCCGGAATTGTAGGCTCGTTTATGATATTTTTACCCATAACCTTAATCTATACCTTATTTGCCTCATTAATTGTGGCTTATGTGATAAACCCTGTTTTTGCGATGTCATTTATGAAAAGGCATGACGAAGAACTTGCCGAACAGAAAAATGTAGGAAACTTAAGAAGTCTTCGTCGCCCCATAATTATTATGATCACTTTGGCAATAGTGGGTTATCTAATCAATTTTGGAATTGGCAATTTCATCGTAATGATGCTTGTTTTTTATCTTTTCAATCATTTTATTCTTACCCCCAGAATTATTATTCCTTTTCAAGAAAGGGTTATTCCTGCATTTAAGGCCAAATACAGGGCTATTGTTTCTTGGTTAATAACTCGTTCCCGACCCGTGTGGGCTATAGTTTCTATGTTTTTTTTACTCATAGGCACTTTTGTATTGATGGGTATTGTAAAACCTAAAGCTATATTTTTCCCATCAGGGGATCCTGATTATATATATGCATACCATGTAATGCCCGTAGGCACTGACCCCAAAACGACGGATTCAGTAACCAAAATATTGGAGGCTAAGATTATTTCAATAATTAAAGCAAATAAAGCGGAAAAGGCCGTAAACTCCATTATTTCAAATGTGGGTAAAAATGCTGGAAATCCATTTAATCCGGATCGATCCGCCACGCCACAAAAATCAAAAATTACTGTGGCTTTTGTCAAGAATTCTGAGAGAGGCAATATTAATACTGCGGTAATTTTAGATAAAGTAAGAGAAGGTTTAGTCTCCTTAAAATTGCCTGGCTCAGAGCTTTCTATTGAGCGGGAAAATAACGGCCCACAAACGGGTAAGCCAATTGCTATCGAAATTGCTGGTAGTGATTTTAAGGTTTTACAAAAATTGGAAAAAGATGTTTTGGCAAAAATTGCCAGTTCGGGCATAAAAGGAATCGATTATTTAAAGGGTGATTTGATTACCAACAAGCCAGAAATTATAGTGGAAATTGATAAGGAAAAAGCTCAGCGTGAGGGAATTAGTTCAAGCCAAGTGGCATTAGCCATACGTACTGCTTTGTTTGGCTCTGAAATTTCCAAATTCCGTGACGATAAAGATGAATACCCCATTCAATTACGTGTAAAGTCAGATGATCGGGACCAAGTAGAGAAACTATTGGCCATGAACATTACCTATAGAGATATGGTAATGGGGGGTGTTTTGCGAGATGTACCATTAAGTACTATTGCAAAAATAAGCTATGGTACTACTTTTTCGCAAATTAATCGCAAAAACCAAGAAAGGGTAATTAGCTTGAGCTCGGATGTTGTCACAGGTTATAATCCAAATGAAATTGTGGGGCAAATTCAAAAACTAATTACAGAAATTGAAGTGCCCTCTGGCTATGTAGTGCGTATGGGGGGCGAGCAAGAAGCACAAACTGAAACTATTAATTTCCTTTTAGTTGCATTTGTAGGAGCCATTTTATTGATTTTCTTAATATTAACCATACAATTCAACTCTTTATCAAAACCAATAATCATATTTGCAACCATTGTATTTGCATTAATTGGGGTTTTTCTAGGTTTTATGGCTTTTGATATGACATTCTCTTTTGTAATGACAGGCGTAGGTATTTTTGCTTTAGCAGGTATTGTAATTAAAAATGGTATCCTAATTATCGAGTTTACTGACGAGCTCCGTGCCCGTGGTTATGACTTAAAAGAAGCAATTATTGAAGCTGGTTCCGTGCGATTAACTCCAGTATTATTGACTGCTTTTGCAGCTATTTTGGGCCTATTGCCATTGGCGGTGGGTATGAGTATCAACTTTGTAACTATATTTACTGAGTTCAATCCACATATAGCTTTCGGTGGCGATAGTGCAACTTTCTGGGGTATTTTGGCTTGGACCATCATTTTTGGTTTAAGTTTCTCAACAATTCTAACTCTTTTAATTGTACCGTGTATGTATTATCTGAACGAAAGGTTCAGAGAAAGATTTCGAACAAAAAAAGTTGTTGAAAATGTTGAATTGGCTTTAGAGGAAGTGCAATAATCTTTTAAGAAGCTTTTCTATTCAAAAAATAGCTTGCAGGTATTACTCTGCAAGCTATTTTTTTTGGAGCTTCTAAAAAAACGTTGATTTCTTGATCATCATTATGTTTTTAATGTTAAAGCCATCAATATATTGACGAAATTTAGATTTTATAACAAAATAATATGCTACAAATCGCCCAAATAATAAATTCAACCCTATTTCTGGCGATTTCTGGCTTACATTTTTATTGGGCTTTGGCTTCCTTATTTGGCAAAAAAACAAATAGCCCTTCAGCAGTATTGCCCGAAATTGCAGGCAAATCGGCTATTATGCCATCTGCCTTTATAACTTTCATAGTTGCTTTAGGATTATTGTTTTTTGCAATAATTTCGGGATTTGACTTAGTTCAGAATCAACTATCTCAGCAATTTGGGCTGATTTTTATTTGGGGAAACCTAGTTATTTCAATCCTATTTTTGATACGAGCTATTGGCGATTTTAAATATGTTGGTTTTACTAAAAAAATAAAAGGCACAAAATTTGCAAAATATGATAATCAATATTATTCGCCACTTTGCCTATTAATTTCGGTAGTTGCTTTCATAATTTATTGGAATATGAAATAAAAGATAGTTAATTTCTTCAATCGTAGCAAAAGCAAATAAACTAGACATCTATTTCAATCCCAATCCTTCGCATTAATTCGCTGGCATTAAAGCTATGGCAAACACCATTTTTTAATTTATAGTCGAAAACTAGTTGGTTATCAATCATTTCAGATGAAAAACTATAGTTTTTGATAAACTCACTTCCTTCAAACTCGTCTCCCAATTCAACATCATGAGTAGAAATAATCCCAGCGGTATTTCTTTTTTTCAATTGCAAAATCAATGCTTTGGCCCCTGTGTGCCTATCTTTTGAGTTGGTACCTTTTAATACTTCATCTAATAAATAAAAAATTGGTTTATTGGTTTCAGAACGATTGGTTAGCTTGATCAATTGTTCTAAGCGTTTTAATTCAGCGTAGAAGGAGGAGGTATCGTTTTCAAGAGAATCTTCTGTGCGCATGCTCGTAAACAAGTGCATTTCTGAAACTTCAAATTCTTTGGCACAAACTACTGCACCCATTAAAGCCAAAGCAATATTTAGTCCAACTGTACGCTCAAAGGTGCTTTTTCCAGACATATTTGAGCCTGTAAGTATTATGCTTTTATTTGAGCCATTTATACCAAAATCATTATAAACCCTGCTTTTAGAATGAATCATTGGATGGCCTAATGCCTTGGTTTTCAATGAAATAGTTTCATCAGATATGATTGGAATAGCATATTCAGGATTTGCAAATTGATACCCAGAAAGACTATTGATGGTTTCAAACTCTGAAACAACATCCAACCAGTTGGATAAACAGTTCTTATTTTCAGCTTTCCAATTCTCAAGATTGATAAAATTCCTCAAATCCAACATAAATATTATACTTCCCAATGCTGCTATTGGATTGGACCGGTACGATAATTGGTGAATTATTTTACCCAAGTTGGCCACCACTTTTGGGGCGTTAGTAACTTTTGATGATAAATCTTGTAATTTTTGAGAGGTAAATTCTTCATTTACAATTAACTGCATCAATTCTGAATAGGGCTTTAGTGTTTCCCCTGCGGGTTCCGTTTGTTTCAGTGCTTCCCCGGCTTCTTTATCAATTAATTTCAAAATTACCCCCTGAATTAATAAAAATAAACCTACAAAATAAAAAGTAAAATAGCCTAAAATAGCTCCTAACAATACTGCGAAAGTTAAAAAAGGAAAATGCTTCCCATATTTAAACAATGGTTTGTTTATAGTTTCATTTTTAGGCAATTGAATCCAATCGAGGAGCTCGATTGTTGGATTCCCTACCTTATCTGAAAGCATAGCTGTCACTTCAAAATTTTGCCTGAAATCTATTTTTTCTAGTAATTCTATTGAGGCATTTTGTCGTTCAATAATTCCTGACTTTTGGGCTGGGTTATTTAACCAATTCCCTAATAATTCGCCTCCTGCATAGGTATGCGTGCGATTGAGTAGTTGAAAAACGGATTGACTGCCGAATAAGTCCAGATCTGATGCATAATTATGATTTGATATTGAATAGTTTAAACCATTGGCTATTCCAGTAAAATTATTATCGAGCCTGTTTAGTTCTCCTTTATTTATTAGGGCAAATAGCTGAACTTTTTTTAACTCTAAAACCAGTTTCAAATGTTTGGTAACGGTAAAAAGGAAAAAGCCAAAACCGACAAAAAAAGTTAAAATCGCAATTAGGCTTCCAAAATATTTATTAGCTATAATGGTAAAAAATATCGCAATGGCAAAAACAACTCCCCTTATAAATGTCCAACTATTTGTTTTCTTTTTTAACTCAATTTCATAGCGCTTGAATGTATTGATTCTATTTTGAAATGTCTCTTGTGGGCTTAGCATCAATTGGTTTTATGAAAATCTAAATGATTAATTTTTATAATTGTCTATTCTATTTTTGACTTATAATACCTACGAATTATTACCTTTTGAAGTTCTTTTAAAATTATTAATTCGGTAATTTCTTTTATAAAATCTTCATGAAAAGGACTATTTATGGCTTTTTTTATATCTTTTTCTAAAATATCAATCCGATACAAAATAGGATACAGCTTTTCAGTTTGGTAGGAGTATGTTTTACGCAAAAAGGTTTCTAATTGGCCAAACAATATAATATAACTTTCTTCTGTGTTTTCTGTAAATTGAATAGCTTCCCCAAACATACCAAAGTCCTTAACTATTTGACCAATTAATTCTTGAATGATTATTCTAGTGTCAATTTGCTTGGAAATACTTTCTTTCCAAAGTTTGGGTACTTCCATAGGATTAATTTTTAAGCCAGCCCATGCTTTCCATCCAATTTTTTACTCTATCCATCCATAAATCAGGGTGGGTAGGGTTTTTCATGCCAAATCCATGGTCCCCTTTTGGGTAAAGGTGCATTTCTACCGGCACATTATTTTTCACCAATGCTTCATAAAAAGCTATTGAATTTTTTACTGGGACTTCCTTATCATCAGCAGCATGTACCAAAAATGTTGGTGGTGTTTTAGCCGTAACTTGTGTTTCATTTGAGAACAATTCTATCATTTCGGCGGTGGCATTTTTTCCCAAAAGACCTTCAGCAGATCCTTTGTGGCCAAAGTCTTTAAAACTAATTACTGGGTACCCCAATACCATAAAATCAGGTCGAACATTAGTGTTATCAGCCAGTTCACCAACTTGTTTTTCAAAATGTGTGCCAGCTGTTGCTGCCAAATGGCCACCGGCTGAAAAGCCCATAATACCAATTTTGGAAGCATTTATTCCAAATTCTACAGCCCGGTTTCTGATAATCCTAATAGCATGCTGGGCATCTTGCAAAGGAGCTATTGACTTGTCTATCTGTGCTTTATCATTTGGAATTCGGTATTTTAACACAAAAGCTGAGACTCCAAATTCGTTGAATTTTTGTGCTACTTCATAACCCTCGTGGCTAGCTGCCAATATACTGTAACCCCCTCCCGGACAAATAATTACACAAGTTCCATTGCTATTTTCTTTTGGCGCTGGGTAATACCAAAGCTCTGGAATGGTGACGTTGCTAATTCGCAATATTCCTCCTGATGTTTCAGATTTTTCGGTATTTTCAATAGGAATTGAATTAGGAATTACCCCTGAATAAAGTGGAAATTTCATGGTTTGTGAAAATGTAATAATAGGAACGAGCAAAAATAATAATAGCTTATATTTAAACATTTTATAAAGATTTTAAAGGCGTTTGAATTGTTTTTACCCGCCAAATTTAATTCAAAAAGCAAGAATCGCCAAATTTCAATTCTAGCGATTCCTTAGTGTTCTTTATTTTAATTATTTATTGCACTGGAATCTTGTTATAACACATGAGTGGTTTTAAACTCCACCTACGTTTATCAAACAGAATTATTCAGCCATTAAAAAAGCCTTTATGAAGTCATTCAAATCACCATTTAGCACAGCATCAGTATTACTAGTTTGGTAGTTAGTGCGATGGTCTTTCACACGGCGGTCGTCCAATACATAACTTCTTATCTGTGAGCCCCATTCAATTTTTTTCTTGGAAGCTTCCACATCTGCACGGGCGGCATTACGTTTATCTATTTCTATTTGATAAAGTTTCGACCTTAAAAGGGTAAGTGCAACCTCTTTATTCATCAATTGAGATCGCTCTTGCTGGCAAGCAATTATAATACCCGAAGGTGCATGGGTAAGGCGAACGGCTGTTTCCACCTTATTTACATTTTGGCCTCCAGCGCCGCCTGAGCGAAAGGTATCCCAAGAAATATCAGCCGGATTTACATCAATTTCAATGGTATCGTCGGCCAAAGGGTACACATAAACAGATGCAAAAGAAGTATGTCGACGAGCATTGGAGTCGAATGGAGAAATGCGAACCAGCCTATGTACACCATTTTCAGAGCGTAAATTACCGTAGGCATATTCGCCATCAATTTCCATCGTAACTGACTTAATACCAGCCACATCGCCATCGTTATGGTCGGCTTCTTTTACTTTATAGCCATTTTTCTCCGCCCACATTATGTACATACGCATGAGCATACTGCACCAATCTTGGCTTTCGGTTCCACCTGCGCCAGCGTTAATTTCTATCACAGCCCCCATATTGTCGCCCTCCTCGCTCATCATTTTTCGAAACTCTAGCTCCTGCAATTTTTCCTCCAGTTTTGCCCCTTCGGCATCAACCTCCTCCTCAGTAGCTTCTGATGCTTCATAAAACTCCCATATGGTTTCAAGGTCGCCCAAATGAGCTACTGCGGCATCGCAACCTGCCGTCCAAAACTTAAGTCCTCGGATTTCCTGCATCACAATATTAGCTTTTTTTGAGTCGGTCCAAAACTCAGGGTCGAGGGTAACTATCTCTAATTCAGATATTTTATACTTTTTGGCATCGTAGTCAAAGATACCTCCTCAAAGCCTCTACTCTGGCTTTCAGGTCATTAAGCCTGTCTTTGGTCATAGGATTATTTTATTTTTAGAAGAATTCCATTTTTAGAATCAATTGCAAAGGTAGGGCAAATGAGCGAGGTTTGGAAACTAGCGGTTGAAATTGAGGTTTTAAATGTCGCTAGTCAAAAATTACTTTTGTAAATAAAAAGCCCTATAAATAATTCGTATATTTGAGGAGCCCGCCAATGCTAGGACTGAACAAACATCAACCGACCGACAAAAAATTGTAACTGCGGCTTGTAAATTGAGAACAGAATAAATGACATTAGACCAATACATTGACAACATAAATAAACGATACAAACTCGGTAATGCTACCGAGCATACTTTTCGTGGCGACCTACAACAACTTTTAGAAAGTTTAGTGCCCGACATCAGGGCTACTAACGAACCCAAAAGACAATCTTGCGGAGCACCCGATTATATTCTGACCAAAAAAGAAATTCCCGTTGGTTTTATTGAAGCAAAAGACATTGGCGACAAAGACCTTGAAGGAACAAAGAAAACGGGAAACAAAGAACAGTTCGACCGTTATAAGGCTTCACTTAACAACCTAATTTTCACCGACTATTTAGACTTCCATTTATACATTGATGGAATTTTTGTAACAAAAATTGCTGTTGCAACCTCCCCCGACCCCTCCAAAGGAGGGGAGATAAAACCTCTTCCCGAAAACTTTGCAGCGTTCACCAATCTAATAAAAGATTTTTCTACTCACATTGGGCAAACAATAAAAAGCAGTAAAAAACTAGCAGAAATGATGGCAGGTAAAGCCCGCTTGCTCAGTGATGTTATTGAAAAGGCATTGACCAGTGACGAAGCAAATAAAGAAGACAGTACACTTAAAGACCAGATGAATGCCTTTCGGCAAATACTTATTCACGACATTACTGCTAAAGGTTTTGCTGATGTGTATGCTCAAACCATTGCTTATGGAATGTTTGCGGCTCGTTTACACGACCCAACTTTGCCAACATTTAGCCGACAAGAAGCTGCTGAATTAATTCCAAAATCAAATCCGTTTTTACGCAAACTATTTGGCTACATTGCCGGACCCGACCTTGACGACCGTATTAAATGGATTGTTGACAGTTTGGTAGAAATATTTTTGGCGTGTAATGTTGAAGAAATTTTAAAAAACTACAACCCCCACCGTACCTCCCCCAAAGGTGGAGGACAAGGAGAAGACCCAATCATCCATTTTTATGAAACATTTTTGAGTGAGTACGACCCGAAATTGCGAAAGGCTCGTGGCGTTTGGTACACACCTGCACCAGTTGTAAATTTTATTGTTCGGGCAGTTGATGATATTTTAAAAACCGAATTTGATTTACCCAACGGACTTGCCGACACCAGCAAAACACAAATAGACCTCCCTAATCCCTCAAAAGGAGGGACTTATAAGGTGGAAGTTCATAAAGTGCAAATATTGGATCCAGCCACAGGCACAGGAACTTTTTTAGCTGAGGCAGTAAAACATATTCACAAAAAATTTGAAGGGCAACAAGGCATTTGGAGCAATTATGTAGAAACGCATTTATTGCCTCGCCTCAATGGTTTTGAGTTGCTGATGGCAAGTTACGCAATGGCACACCTTAAATTAGATTTGCTTCTAACTGAAACAGGTTACAAACCAACTCTCCCCTCCTTTGGAGGGGCAGGGGTTGGTCAAAGGCTTAGGGTTTACCTTACCAACAGCTTAGAAGAACACCACCCCGACACAGGAACGCTCTTTGCAAATTGGTTAAGCACAGAAGCCAACGAAGCCAATCATATCAAAAGAGATACGCCAGTAATGTGTGTAATTGGAAATCCGCCATACAGCGGTGAAAGTGCAAACAAAGGCGAATGGATTATGAGCCTGATGGAAGATTACAAAAAAGAACCCGGCGGAAAAGAAAAACTGAAAGAAAGAAATCCAAAATGGATAAACGATGACTATGTTAAGTTTATGCGTTACGGACAGCATTTTATAGAAAAAAACGGAAGCGGTGTTTTAGCTTTTATTAATCCTCACGGTTTTTTAGACAACCCAACTTTTCGTGGTATGCGTTGGAACTTGCTAAAAACGTATGACAAGATTTATACAATAGATTTACACGGAAACGCTAAGAAAAAAGAAACAGCGCCAGACGGAAGTGCAGACATAAATGTATTTGATATTATGCAAGGGGTTTCTATCAATTTATTTGTAAAAACAGGAAAGAAAAAACCGAATGAACTTGGCAAAGTATTTCATTTTGATTTATTGGGTAAACGAGAAATGAAGTATGATTTTTTAAATGAAAATTCAATCAAAACTGTTGCCTACAAAGAATTACCCAACATTGCACCAAATTACTTTTTTGCAAGTAAGGATTTTGAAGAACAAACTTCTTACGATAAAGGATTTTCCGTTAATGAATTATTTCCTCTAAATAATGTTGGCATCGTAACTGCGAAAGACTCTGTATTAATAAAAGACTCAAAAAAAGATTTGATTAATTGTGTTTCCGAAAATTACTCAATTGAGATTAATGAAAATGCCATAAAAAAGATTACATACAGACCCTTTGATAATAAATTAGTGTATTATGA
>JANMZR010000298.1:0-4959 GCA_031383555.1 Cytophagaceae bacterium
AGCTTTAGATTCAAATTTTAATTGATTGCAAAAATACTTTTATAAATACAAAAAGCCTCAATTTCCATCAAGGCTTTTCACAAATTTTTTTATATTTTAATAAATAAAATATTTATTTCAAATTTCTAAATACTTAATTAACATATCATATCGCTCCTTTTCAACAGATTCAATAGGATCGTTGGCGAAAGTTTCCAATATTGTATAACCAAATCGTTCAAATGTAGCCACCACCCTGCTTATATCTTGCGTATTTAGCTTTAACGTTAATATATTTTGATTTACTTCCTCATTAACAATTGTTCTATAGTAACTACTTAATATTTTCGCATCATTTGACTCAACTAATCGGGATATTTCTGAAAGCGAGTAGTCCAATTTTTTTATTGCTAGCAATATTATTGCACCATTTTCTTCATTACCTAAAAGCTGAATAAATTTTTGCATTAAATCACTTAACTGTATACTTCCTTTATAATTCAAAGCATCATCCAATACTGCAACCACCTGTATATCAAAGGCTTGAACCAAATTCACAACCTCAATTATATGCTTATTTTGATTAAGATGCGAATGTACATGATCAGGCTGAATAGCTGTAAGCAGAGAATCACTTTTAGTAACCGATTGCAAAAATGAATAATTAAATAAACCTAAATATTGGTTACCATCAGAATAAACCATCTGCTCCAAGCGCAAGTCATCCATCATTTCTAAGGCTGACTCAACAGTATCGGTTGGCTTTAAAAAAGGAATATTGTAATTGATTAATTCTAATGCTGTCATTTATAACATTTAAACACTTAATTTTTTAAATATAGGAAAGTAAATCAATAAATTCAATTATTATGCCAATATTTTATTTGCAATTTATTGAAAATCAATTATTAGTAAAAATTTGTATTATTTATAAGGAATTGAATTGAGCAAAAAAATCAAATTACGGCCATTGCAGTTTTTTCTAAATAAGCCTCCAAAATACTATTAAATTTTTCTGGACATTCCATCATAGGCGCATGGCAACATTTATCAATAAAAAATAATTCAGACCCTTGAATTAGTCTGTTGAAATCATGAGCAACAGAAGGTGGCGTAATAGTATCATTTAAACCCCAAATTAAACAAGTAGGAACTTCTATTTTATACAATAAATTTGATACGTTATTTCTTTGAGCCGATTTGGCAATTGCTACTATTCGCATACATTTGGGAATACTGCTTGTCAGATCAAACACTTCATCAACTAGCTCTTTTGTAGCCGTTGCAGGGTCATAAAAAGTATAGGCAACTCTCTCCTTTATGTACTCATAACTTCCTCTTTTCGGGTAAGAACCTCCCATTGTATTTTCAAAAAGCCCAGAACTTCCAGTTAAAACTAGCCTATTAACATTATTCGGGTTTTTCAGCGTATAAAGTATGGCAATATGGCCACCCAACGAATTGCCAATTAGAGAAAAATCTGTTAGTTTTTGCCAGCTTACAAAACCTTCAATAAAACTGGTAAGTGCTTCAAGCCCAGCTTCCCTTAAAGGCATGTCATAAATAGGCATCATAGGAATAATAATCCGGTATTTATCTTTAAATCCGCTAATTACTCCCTCCCAATTACTTAATGCACCCATTAAACCATGAAGCAATAAAAGCACTTCACCTTTTCCTTCATCAATATATTTGTAGCCGTCTTGCTCTTTTATTTGATAGTTCATATTTTTATACGAAGTGAATCCTTATGCAAAATACAATATATTATGTTTTTTTTAACAATCTTCACAAAAATATTTTACAAGTTTTTTATGAAAATAAAAAATAAATATTCAAAAAGCTCAGAAATAAATAGTATATATATTTGCTTATCAAGTATTTAACATTGATTTTCAAAATTAAAAATAATTATCTCTTTTACAATTTAATATATTTGGAAATTGGTCATTTTCCTGACAGTGAAGAAAGAATAGAAATTCAAAATATTAAAATAGTACAATTAAATTGAAAATAATACAAGAAATATTCAATTAGATATTTACAATTTATTCTAATAATTTTTATGTAATTGAATTAATATAAAACCAAACAGCCATTCTGAAAAATATCAAAATGGCTGTTGAATAAATTTGAAAATAAATATCAAATAATTTACGAGATAGCTGTTACCTTACTATCTTCATAAATAAATGGCTGCTTATAGAACCGCTTACCGGTTAATTTGGCATAAGCATTGGCGATTGCCCCACCAGTTGGTGGTAGCGCTGGCTCACCTAAGCCAGTCGGATCTATCCCATTGTCAACAAAATGTGCCTCCACTTCTGGAATTTCATTAAAACGGATTAAGCGATATTTATCATAATTAGTCTCTTGCGGGGCCCCATTTGCAAAGGTCAAGTTCCCATACATTGAGGTGCCAATACCATCCACCACAGCACCATATATTTGATTTTTTGCACCAGATTGATTGATAACAATACCACAGTCGGTTACAGCATATACTTTTTTTATAGTTGGTACACCTTTCACTTTTTCCATTTCTGCAATTTGAGCAACATAACTCAAATGTGAGAAATATACTGCGAATCCCTGTGCTGTTTTTTTCTTTTTCTTACCCCATCCAGCCTTTTCTGCAACCATTTTTATGGCTGTAATAAATCGATCAGGTTCGTAAGTCAATTTACCCACTGGTTTTGTTTTTGCCTTTTCAAATAGCTCCAAACGGAACTTAATAGGGTCTTTTCCTGCAGCCTGAGCCACTTCATCTAAGAAAGCCTGTTCTGCATAGGCCAAAAAATTAGTGATTGGAGCACGCCAAGGGCCTGTAGTAATTGGACTTTTATAGTCAATAGATTCAATAAGAAGGTTTTCAACGGCGCAAGCAGGGAAATTATCCTGCCTTGTACTATTACCAGCATTCATGCCAACACCTTTTAAATAATAGCCAGTCATATTCCCTTCTTTGTCTAATGACGCTTTGAATTTGTAACGTACTGCAGGCCTGTAGATGCCCGCAGTCATGTCATCTTCACGAGACCAAGTTACTTTTACCGGAGTTTTGATAATACTTGAAAGCTCAGCCGCTTCTAAAGCATAGTCGTTATTGAGCCTTCTGCCAAAGCCCCCTCCCATTTTTGTGAGTTCTAGGGTAATTTTATCCGTTGGAATATTTAACAACTTAGCTATCTGATTTTGAGCGTTTTGTGGCGTTTGAGTTGGACCCACTAACCTTACAGAATCTGATTTTGCATCAGCAAAAAAGTTCATGGGTTCCATGGCATTATGTGGCACAAATGGGCATTGGTATTCGGCTTCAATTATTTTTGCTGCTGATTTAAATGCTACTTCAATATCACCATCTTTTCTGCGCATTTCTGCCTCTTTTTTATCCATTAACTCACTGAAAGTTTTGTTATGTGATTCGGTACTTTCAAGGCCCGTATTATTCGAATATTCAACTTTAAGTACTTTTCGGGCGTTCATTATTTCCCATGTCGACTTGCCCACTATTGCCACTTTATCGCCAAACGACACCACATCAATAATTCCAGGCATTTTTTTAGCTTCTGTACCATCAAATGATTTCAGTTTCATGCCAAATGATGGAGGCCTTTGTATTTGTGCATGTACCATACCTGGCACTTTGTAATCTATTCCAAATAGTGGCTTTCCAACTAAAAGATCCTTGTTATCAACTCCAGAAAAGTATTTTCCAATTAATTTGAAATCTTTCGAGTTTTTCAGCTCAACTTTTTCTGGCGCTTTTAATTTTGAAGCATCAGAAGCTAGCTCTCCATAAGAAAGCCTTTTACCTGAAGTGTGCATTACAAATCCTTTTTCGGCCTTACATTCTGTCATTGGCACAGCCCATTTATTAGCAGCCGCTTCCGTAAGCATATGTTTTGCGGTGGCTCCAGCTTTACGAAGGCGCTCCCATGAGTGCTTTATGGCTCCTGAGCCGCCTGTAAGTTGGCGCTCAAATTTCTTTGTGTCTAAATTGGCTTGCCTTACCTCCACATCTTTCCAGTCTACATCCAATTCCTCGGCTACAATTAATGGGAATGCTGTTTTAATACCTTGCCCAATTTCGGGATTAGGTGAAAATATAATTACCTTACCGTTTGGCTCAATTGACAAATAAGAATTAAAATCGATTAACCCTTCACTTAAAGTGTTTATTTGGGGATTTTTACCTGCATTAGCGTTCCAGTTAAAGCCTAACATTAGTCCTCCAGAAACTGTACCAGCTATTTTGAAAAAATCACGACGACTTTGTGTGTTATTCATGATATTATTTTTAAAAATTAATTAATTGAATGATTGAAAAAAAGAAAATAAATTTTTATTTATTCTGCATTTTTTCGCTAGCCAGTTTAATTGCTTGTTCGATCCTATGATAGGTACCACAGCGACAAATATGACCCGACATGTTTTGCGAAATTTCTTTATCTGAAGGCTTTGGGTTATTTGCCAACATGGCCGAAGCAGTCATAATTTGACCAGCTTGACAATAGCCGCATTGTGCTACATCGACTTCTTCCCAAGCTTGCTGTACAGGATGGTCACCATTTTTTGAAATACCTTCAATAGTAGTGATTTTTGAATCACCCACCGCAGAAATTGGCAAAACACAAGTTCGAGTGGCAACGCCATTAATATGTACAGTGCATGCGCCGCATTGTGCAATTCCGCAGCCATATTTAGTACCTACCAGATCTAAATGCTCCCTCAAAACCCATAATAGTGGGGTATTGGGATCAACCTCTACAGATCTTTTAACTCCGTTTACATTGAGTTGGATTTTTTCCATTTGTTGAATTGTTTTTGTTCGTTCTATTAATAAACTATTTCCAAAGTTAATTGTTACTTTTTGCGTATAGTTTTACATTATTTATAACTATTACAATTTACTTATTTATTCAAATTTTTCTATCCTTTGTTATTGCAATTTCTCTAATTTTTCAAAGAAAACGAAAT
>JANMZR010000302.1:0-4683 GCA_031383555.1 Cytophagaceae bacterium
GGCAGAGTTATTTGGAATGGCCTGGTAGCCTATGACAAAGTTTGGTCGTCGGGTGCGCATAAAGCCACTTGGATAGAATTTGGTAATGATGTGATGATAGAAGGAAAACATATACCCAAAGGGAAATATGGCTTTTTTACAATACCTAACAAGAAGTCATGGACTTTGATTTTGAGCAAAATTTGGGATATGCATTTGGCCGATGATTATAAACCTGAAAATGATGCTCTAAGAATTACAGTAAAACCAAAGAAGAATAAAAGTCTGGTAGAGGCTCTTACTTATGAAGTAAAAGCTATTAATAATAAAAAAGGGACTGTAATATTGAGTTGGGAGAAACTTAATGTGTCTTTTGACTTTGAGAATATGTGAGAATAGATGGTGATAACAAAAGCTTTCGAGAGAATGATGAATAAACAAATTAATTTTTAATGATATTTTACAAATGATTCTATACCGTATTGTTTAGAAGTTAAATATTGTAAACATTAAAAAATAAAAATTCCTTTTAGGGAATAGAAAGAAAAAAACAGTTTAACAAATGAAACTCAAAAACATTATCATCTTTTTGCTATTTGCAATAAAAGCAAATGCACAAACAATGACCAATAATCTACCAAAAACTGTGCGTTACGACCTTTATATTCGTGATACTTTGGTAAATTTTACAGGAAAAGTAAAAAGAGCCATTGCCGTGAACGGACAAATACCGATGCCAGCGCTCACATTTACAGAAGGCGATATTGCCGAAATATATGTGCATAATGAGCTGAAGGAATCTACTTCTTTGCACTGGCATGGATTATTATTGCCCAATAAAGAAGATGGGGTGCCGAATCTGACACAAATGCCCATCAAACCTAATACAACGCACAAGTATACCTTTCCCATCATTCAGCATGGCACGCACTGGTACCACAGCCACTCCGGTCTGCAAGAACAGATAGGTATGTATGGAAACTTTGTGATGAACAAAAGAGAAAGTGACAAAACTTTCAGAAAAGGTATTGACGACTTACCTACGCTACCAATAGTACTCAGCGAATGGACGGATTACAATCCTGATAACATACATCGAATGCTGCACAATGCCACTGACTGGTTTGCCATAAAGAAGAACGCCGTTCAAAGTTATAGTGAAGCTGCCAAGGCGGGCCACTTTAAAACCAAAGTAAAAAACGAATGGAAAAGGATGCTGGCAATGGACGTGAGCGATGTCTATTACGATCGTATTTTGATGAATGGCTCGCACCAGTCTGACCTAAAGTCTATTGATGGAAAGCCTCTAAAAGGTGGCGATAAGATAAGATTAAGAATCTCAAACGGAGGGGCGTCTTCCTATTTTTGGTTGAATTATGCTGGGGGAAAGTTTCAAGTAGTGGCCACCGACGGCAATGATGTAGAGCCAGTAATAGTAGACCGATTGATCATAGCAGTTTCTGAAACCTATGATATCATTGTGACCATTCCCGCCCATGGAACGGCATATGAATTTACGGCTACAACCGAAGATAAAACAAATTCAGCGTCCATGTTCATTGGTGATGGCATCAAACAATTGATTACGCCCATGGATAGATTGAAGTATTTTGAAGGCATGAAAATGATGAATTCCATGATGAAAATGGATGGTAATTTGGATGATATGGGAATGGCAATGTCGCTCAATCAAATGGATATGAACGTGGTAATGTATCCAGAAATAACAGGTGCTTTGAAAAAGAAAGGAGACGGAGAAATGATGGGAATGGAAAGTGGTAATCAATATAATTCTAATGCATTGTCAAAGATAAAGACACTAAACTATGCTATGCTAAAAGCACCAGAAATCACCACATTGCCTAAAGACGCTCCAGTGAAAGAGCTGAAATTTCAGTTAACAGGTAATATGAATCGCTATGTATGGAGTATGGATAACAAGGTAGTTTCGGAAACTGATAAAATCATGATCAAAAAAGGAGAAAACGTAAGAATTATCATCTACAATGGCTCTATGATGCGTCACCCCATGCACTTACATGGGCATGATTTTAGGTTATTAAATGGCAAGGGTGACCATTCGCCCTTGAAAAACATTGTTGACATTATGCCCATGGAAACCGACACACTGGAATTCAACGCCAATGTTGAAGGTGATTGGTTTTTTCACTGCCATATTTTATACCACATGATGAGTGGCATGGGAAGAGTCTTTTCTTATGAAAACCAAGCTCCTAATCCACTGATTCCAAACCCAAAATACGCCTATCGCAAACTAAAAGCGGACGATAAACGATTCCATTTAATGACTGAAAATGATTTTGCCACAAATGGAAATGATGGCATGCTAATGATTCAAAATACCCGATGGATGCTTGGAACTGAATGGAGACTTGGCTACCATGATATGCATGGCTACGAAGTAGAAACACATTTAGGAAAATACATAGGAAAAATGCAATGGCTGATGCCGTTTATAGGTTTTGATTGGAGATTCAGAACACTCGAAAGAAACACAAGCGATCAGCCTATTGGTGAAAAGAATCTTTTTGGGCAAATTAATACGAAAGACAATAGACAGCAATTTAGTCTGGGTGTACAATACACTTTGCCCATGATGGTACAATTGCAAACCGAAATTTACCAAGACGGCAATCTTCGTGCTCAACTGATGCGAGAAGATATTCCAATTGCTAAAAGGCTGAGAATGAGCTTTATGGTGAATACTGATAAAGAATATATGGGTGGTTTTAAATATATTGCTGGCAAAAATATGGGCTTTTCAGCTCATTATGACAGTGATATGGGTTTAGGTTTAGGAATTATATTAAATTATTAACAATTACCGAATGCTAAATATTTTTTCAAAAATTGTAGCTTTCTATTTACTTTGTTTACCAATTGCCAATTCTCAATATTTGGAAGGAAAAGTTTTTTCAAAAAACGAAAAGAGCGCTAAGTTGCCACTTATAGGAGCAACAATCCGCTGGGAAAATGCTAAAGGTGGAGAAATAACTAACCCAGATGGTTATTTTAAAATCAAAAAACAAACCCAAAACCATGAGTTGATAATTAGCTTAATCGGCTATAAAACAGATACTTTGATGGTGCATGCCAGTAATTTTCTAGAAATTCTATTAACTGAATCTAGTGACAATTTGGAAGGTGTTACTATTATTGGTAATTCATCAGTTATGGATAGAATAAACCCAATACAAACAGAAATATTAACAGCCTCGAGTTTGAAAAAAGCCGCTTGTTGTAACCTTTCAGAGAGTTTTGAAACAAATGCTACTGTTTCAGTATCTTATTCCGATGCTGTAACAGGCTCAAAGCAAATTCAAATGTTGGGACTTTCAGGCACTTATGTGCAAATTAATACTGAAAATATACCAAGTATTAGGGGTTTGAATACCACCTTTGGCCTCAATTATACGCCAGGTACTTGGGTCAATTCTATTGATATTGGGAAGGGTGTCGGTTCAGTGGTTAATGGCTATGAGTCTATGACTGGTGTTATTAATGTGGAGTTAGCAAAGCCGGAGAATTCAGACAAGCTATTGATTAATAGTTATTTGAATAGTCAGGGTCGGGCTGAAGTAAATGTGCAAATAGCTGACACTTTATCAAAGAAATGGTCTGTCGGCTTGCTAACACATGCAAGTACACAAAAAGGAAAATTGGATGGAAATAATGACACATTTTTGGACTTGCCTTTATTCACCCAATACAATTTTTTGAATAGATGGAAATACCAAGGAGAGAAAATCGCAACACAATTTGGAATAAAATATTTGACAGAAAGTAGAATTGGAGGACAAATAAATTTCAATGAAAAGACAGATAAAGGCACTGCCAATGCATACGGCTTTGGGTCTGACACTAAGCGAGTAGAATTGTTTGGGAAAATAGCATTATTGTTTCCTGAGAAGCCATATAAAGGATTAGGGCTCATAATTAATGGATTAATGCATAAAAATGATTCTTATTTCGGATTTAAAAACTATGATGGTAAGGAAAATAGTATTTATTCAAACTTTATTTTTCAAAACATTATTTCAAATACAAACCATACCTATAGAACGGGAACTAGCTTATTGATAGATAGTTATAATGAAAATTTTATTGGAGATAATTTTACAAGAAATGAAATAGTACCTGGAGCTTTTTTTGAATATAATTTTACCATTCCAGAGAAATTTAATTTAATGATTGGCAATAGGGTGGATTTCCATAATTTATTTGGCACTAAATATACGCCAAGAATCCATTTAAAATATGATATTTCCCAAAATTCACAGCTAAGAGTCAACTTTGGTATGGGCTGGCGAATGCCAAATGTAATAGCAGAAAATTTTGGAAATTTTGTGAATTCTAGGGATATTAAGATTCTAGAAAAGATAAGACCTGAAGAAGCTGTTAATATGGGTGCGAGTTTTAATAAAGATTTTACAATTTCTGACAATAAAGGAAGCTTTATTGTTGATTTTTATAGAACCAACTTTAAAAACCAATTGGTTGTAGATATGGAAACTTATAATCAGGTTCATTTTTATAATTTAAAAGGCAAATCTTTTTCAAATTCTATACAGTTTGAGGTAAATTATAGTCCAAAACCACGCTTTGATTTGAAATTCGCTTATAGAAATTTGGACAGTAGAAATGAGATGAAAGCAGAAAATGAAAAATATACTTTGTTGCCAA
>JANMZR010000320.1:0-3716 GCA_031383555.1 Cytophagaceae bacterium
CTTTCGTTCTTTTGCATCGAATCGGAACGTCCACAATGTTTCACCTGTCAAGGCATCAATGGCGGCTACTGTTCTACTTAACCCTGCGGTTGTATACAAAACTCCTTTCGCCATCAAAGGCGTGGATTTAAAATAAAACTCAGGGACTGGTCCGAAGTTATCGGTCTTCCATCGCCAGGCAATTTTTAAATCTTTTGCATTCTCTTTGTTGATTTGGTCTAATGGTGAATAGTTGGTGCTTGCATAATCGCCACGGTGCTGTTGCCAATCACCTTCAATCGTGGGTGAGTTTTATCCAAACCCAGCATTTGGCAATGAGGCTTCAATAAAGGTTTCGAGTTCATCTGCCTCTAATTGGATTATAACCACTTACGATTTATCGGGTAGAATAATAAATACTGAAAGTAGATTATTAGACAAAGGTGAAAACAAAGTTAAAATTGATTTGAAAGAAAACAGATCTGGAATGTCAATATTCCGCTTTGAAAATGCCGAAGGTGTTCAATATAGAAAGTTGAATAGATAGTACTTCTTTCTGTTAATTTAAAAAAATAGGCTACTGGAATTATTCAGTAGCCTATTTTTTTGTTTTCATTACAGCTATTATTATTGAAAAACTAATTGTGTGTTTTACTGTATTCTAACTTTTACAAAATAAAAATCCTCATACACTTTTACGCCATTAATCTGCTTGAATAGGAGCACATAGTGCCTCATAAATGGATTTAATTCGGAGGGTATACTTTTGTAGATTTTTTTATAGAAGTCTAGTTATTGGTCTAAATCAAATATTAACAAAAACCGAAGATTTTTTTTCTAATTATTAAGGGCCAATTTTATTAAATATTTTTTTTAATATTTTCTAATAAAATTTAATACGTTTGTCAATTATTACTGTATATTTGTTTTAGGAAATTATTATTAGTTAATACTTGTATTATTTTAAAAAATTTAAACTTCAAAAAAATGAAAAAAAAGCTACTTTTAATTAAGGTAAAACTTATTACAATTTGTTTGATAGCAGTGAATTTGGGCTTCTCACAGTGCCCTAGTACTGTATCGATTTCTGCCAATACAAAATGTTTATTCCTAACATGGAATACTCCACCAGCCTCATATCCAGCTTCGGTTACCTACCTATCAGTTGTTTACTTAGATCAGAACATTGGAACAGGTGCTGTGGGCGATCCAAAAATATATAGAGACGGGACTCCAGGTGGCGGGGGCTGTAATGCAAGTCAAACCGTTATTTTAACAGGGACAATCTTTATTCCCAACCCATGCGGTTATGTGAATAGTATATTGCCTTTAAATCTCTTATCATTTGAAGGTCAAAAAATAAATAACATCAATTACTTAAAATGGTCAACAACATTAGAAAACAATACAGATGCATTTGAAGTGGAGAGCAGTTTGAGCGGCCAGAAATTTGAAAAAATCGGTACAGTTAAAACCAAAAACAATAATTCGAAAGAAATAAATAATTACACATTCACAGATGCAACTTTCTCAGAGCAGCCAATCTATTATAGGTTAAAGTCGATTGATTTAGATGGCACCTTTAATAATAGCAAAATAATTGCAATTAAAGGAGCTGAATATATCAAAAATATCAATGCGTTCCCATCGCCTACCAATGGGATTATTAATCTAAACGTGCTGAATGAAGAAAATATTAACACAACAGCTAAAGTATTGGATATCACGGGTAAGCAGTTAATGGTTTTCACAATTTCAAAAAGACAAATGCTATTGGATTTGTCAAACTTAAACAAAGGTTTGTACATTGTACGATTCAACAACGGGGAATTCGTAAAGATAATCAAAGAGTAATATCTACCCCATTATATAGTCCTGTATTAAAGCCATTTTGCAAAACTTAATGGCTTTTTTATTGATATTTATTGAATAGATTACCATAAAAATAAACTTAAATATTTTAAAACTTAAATAATTCTAACCGTGCAAAAAACACAACACTTTTTACGAAGAAATTCGATTTTATTGTCATTATTTTTTGTTTTTTTTTCAATTCAAAAATCAAAAGCAGACTGTACAGTAACAGCAAGTATTAATTCTTCAAATTTTTTGGCAACTTATGGGGGTTGCACTGGTACTTTAACTATACCAACGGGTGTCGTGCTTACAATGGATGCAGCTTTAACTATGCCAGCAGCAATTAATAGAATAGTTATTAAAAATGGAGGACAAATTGCTTGGACAAACGGCAATAATCTTGAATTGAGGCTTGCCCAAAATACTTCGATTGTAATTGAAAATAAAAGTACAACCATGGGTACCTTGGCTCTCGGAGGCGCATGTAATAATAACAACGAAATATATATTGGTGCAGTACAATATGCAGTCTGCGTTGGAGGTGGTGCATGTATCAAATTCGCTACTCTCATTGCCAATGGTGGCACTATACAAATAGATCCTGCCGTTATTGTAAACGGAACAAGTCAAAATAATAATAATGTTTGTTTTAATACATTTTCATTAAATGTGGCTATTAATGGCTTTGTGCATGGTACACCCGCTTATTCTTGGACACAAACTTCTGGGCCGGGCACATCAACTTTTTCCGCAAGTAGTACTATACAAAACCCAACTATTACGGTAACTCAGCCTGGTTCTTATACATACAAAGTAGAGGTAACCGTTTCATTTAGTGAAACTTGCCTAACAACCCTGCTTACTGTAAATAGCAGTATCAACATTGTGGTACTACCTACGCAAACGGCTAGTGTTACAGCTGGCACCAGTCCAATTTGTATTGGAGCCACTTCAACTTTTGCAAATACAGGTGATCAAACAGGCACTTGGGCGAGTGATAATATGGCTATTGCAACAGTTGATTTAAATACGGGTATAGTTACTGGCGTTACAGTAGGCATTGCTAATATTTCATATAATATAATAACAGGTTGTGGAGCTCCAATAACTGATACAAAACCAATTTCAATTATTAGTTGTAGCTTACCAATAAATTTGTTGTTATTTAAAGGTGAAGAAACTAAGCTTGGAAATAAAATTTTGTGGGAGACTTCAAGTGAAACGAATTTCAGTCATTTTGATTTGGAAAAATCAGTCAACTCTAAAGCTTTTCATTCAATTACAATATTAAATGGTTCAAATACTAAAGAAAAAAATTCATATCAATTTTATGATAAAAATACTTTTGGAGGAGCTTATTATCGTTTAAAAATGATAGATTTGGACGGTACTATTGAATATTCAAAAGTGATATTTGTTGAAACTAATAACGAACTTTCGAAAGTTGGTGACTTTTACCCAAATCCATCATTAACAAATGAGGTGGCTATTAATATTACAAATGCAAATGCTTCAAATTGGACAATTACCTCTTATGATTTGTCAGGTAGATTAATTAAAACCGAAAGTAGGTTCTTGGATAAAGGAGAAAACAAAGTAAGAATTG
The DNA here is from genome assembly GCA_031383555.1 of Cytophagaceae bacterium. Lineage (GTDB taxonomy): Bacteria > Bacteroidota > Bacteroidia > Cytophagales > Spirosomataceae > JANMZR01. Next base: position 3,443 of record JANMZR010000320.1, read on the forward strand.
ATTTGAATGAAAGTAAATCTGGAATATCAATATTCCGCTTTGAAAATGCTGATGGCGTTTTATTTAGAAAGTTGAATAGATAATTGTTAGCCAGTAAATGTTAAAAGGCCTTTTGAAATGAAATTCAAAAGGCCTTTTTTGTGTGCCCAGCATGGGTAATAGCTCGGTGGTGCAAGTCCACTATGAGCTTTGTAGTAGGAATCATTAGCTGATAGCAAGGGTGTCCACCGTGAGGTGGAATCTGAAAGAAGCTGGAGGCAAAGTCTTGGCCTGA
>JANMZR010000341.1:0-3947 GCA_031383555.1 Cytophagaceae bacterium
GCTAATTCAGTGAAAACTTGATCTAAAAATGTGTACACTTTAGGGTTGGCAGGGTTTAGAGTATTATCCAAATATCCTTTCACATGTGGACCCGACCAATCAAATAACTCTTCTCCAGAGCGCAGCTGGTAATTTTCAACTCCTTTTGTAAATGAAAGCTCTGGATATGCAACCACAGCAGCCAGTGAATGCCCGGGTGTATCAATTTCTGGCATAATATCAATATGCCGTTCTTTGGCATAAGCTACTAATTCACGAATATCGTCTTGTGTATAAAAGCCACCATAAGTACGTGGTTCATCCGCTGCTGGCGGATCAAAAGTATTAAAATAGCCTACTCTTTCAGCGTTGAAAGCCCCTTTTATTGTCAAATTCGGATAAGCTTTGATTTCTACTCTCCAGCCTTCATCGTCAGTTAAGTGCCAATGTAGTAAGTTGTATTTATAGCTAGCCATATTATCGATATAAGTTTTTACATCTGCTTTTGAGAAAAAATGGCGAGAAACATCTAGCATTAATCCCCTCCAACCAAAGCGAGGATAATCAGTGATTTCAACCGCTGGAATAGACCAATTTACATTTTTCACCAAAGAATTACTTTCAATTTGGTGGGGCAAAAGTTGGATTAACGATTGTACTCCATAAAATAAGCCAGCTTTGGTATTGGCTTTTATTGTTACACCCGAATTAATCACATTAAGCGTATAACCTTCTTTTCCAAGGTCGGATAATGGAGTATTCGTTAAAGCAAGTTTTATATGACTAACTTTACCTTTTCTGTTCACAAAAGCCTTATAGCCAGTAGCTTGTGTTAATTTTTGAACTAAATAATTGGTTGTAAAACTGTTGCTTTCTGAGGCAGAAATTTCAATTATTCTTGGTAAAATAAAGCTGCCTTTTTTCTCGATAACTTTTACCGGTTCGGGGATTATTGTGGTTTTTTGGGCGTAAAATATTTGTGAATTTAAAAGAAAACACAAACCTAAAATTTGACTTTTTTTCATGGAATTATTTATTTGAAATTTTTTAATTGAACTAAATTATTGCTTTAATTTTCTCTAATTTTTCTGAAATCATTTAAAATTTTGACATTTAATAAACTAAATAAAGGTAAAAAGTTTCGGTATAAAAACCACATCAATTTTCCATAAAAAGGGAAAACAATAATCTCTTTATTGGCTTCAACTTGTTTTATTATAATTGAAACAGCCACATTAGTTTCTACTAATTTAAAAGGATTTATGCCTAATACTGTTTCTTTTTTGACGTTATTATACGTTGAATTATCATAAATATTGGATTTTATATAACCTGGGCAAATAGCCGAAACTTTAATACCCAAAGCCTTCGCTTCGGCTCTAAGCACTCTTGAAAAACCAACTATTGCAAATTTTGTTGTAGAATAAGCACCAATAGTTACACTTGGCACCAAGCCAGCCATTGAGGCCGTGTTAACAATATGGCCAAAGCCTTGCTTCAGCATCAATTTATAAGCTTCAGTTGCACAATTAATTACACCGTTAATATTAATATTTATAATTTTTTGCCATTGGCTAATATCAATATCACGAATTTCGCCAGCTACAGCAATTCCAGCATTGGCAAACACATAATCGATGCGTCCATATTTTTGAAAAATAGCTAAGAAATTTTGTTTAACTTTTTCATAATCAGTCACATCTAATTGCATTTTATCCATTTCAATTGGCAATGATTTCATGCCTTCAATATCTATATCAAATCCAATTATTTTATGCCCTTTGGCAAATAGTTGAATGGCTAACTCCTTACCTATCCCAGAGGCCGCCCCTGTAATAATTGTTATTTGTTGCATAGTTTAAAACATTTTTTACTGATGAAAACTTTCCCCAATAAACTTTAGTGCATCCACTAATCCTGTGCGCCAATACTCCCATGTATGGCCACCATCACGGACACGGAATTCGTGCGGTACTCCTTTGCCTTTCAATGCTTTATGCAAACTCATATTTCCATTTATCAGAAAATCATCATCGCCACAATCTATCCAATATTTAACTTTTTTGAGGTCGTCAATTGATTTTTTGGCCACTATACTTAATGGATTGTTGGCATACCAAGTTTCATTTAGCCGATCTTTTCCTTTTAAACCTTTTCCATAAAGTAAGGCAAAAGTACGGTCATAACTATCTTGCGGTGTATTCATGGCATCGGTATCGTCCCAAACTGCTGCACTTAAGGGAGCACATGCAGCAAATAAATCTGGATTTTTTAATGCAAAAACTAGTGTTCCAAAGCCGCCCATTGATAAGCCAGCCACTCCCCTAAACCGTTTTTCAGTTTTCACTCGATAAGTTTTTTCAATATAGGGCATAAATTCTTTGATGAAAAAATCCTCATAAAGCACCGTACCGTCCGAATTGTTGATATACCAAGCCACACCGCCATCGGGCATCGCAATTATCATCGGGGGAATTGTGCCATCGTTAATGGCTTTGTCGGCATAACGATTTACTTCTCCAAATTGCAACCAACCCGTGTCATCGTCGGTATAGCCATGTAGCAGGTAGGTGATTGGGTATTTGCGTTGCGAGCTTTCATAGTCGGCTGGTAAATACATGGTGAAATGAACCTCTTTTCCTAATATTTTACTGTTGATTATGAGCCGTTCTTGCACTTTACCATTTTGTGAAAAAGAGAAATAACTAATTGATAATAAGGCGATTAATAATATTTTTTTCATGTCATTTTTATTTTAAAACTCACTCAAGAATTGTATTTGAATTGGCCGTGGCTTTCGCCGACGATTTAAATTAGTTTTTAACTGGCTTTAGCCAAAATTTAATAGTTTTGGCTAAAGCCTTTTTATATTTATTTTTCCCTTAATGCCAAGGGCTATTCAAAAATTTATTGTTTACTGAGATTCTAGTTTCTTATTTCAAATATCTAGTTTTCATTTGCCCAATTATCCATCACATTTTCCATAATATTTAAAGGCATGTTTCCGTAGGATAATAGCTTATCATGAAACTTGGCTAAACTAAATTTGGCACCCAATTGTTTTTCATATTTTGTGCGCAATTCCTGTATTTTAAGTTGACCAATTTTATAACTTATCGCTTGACCAGGTATTGCCATATAACGTTCTATCTCTGCCTCCGCTGCTTGCAAGGAAGTAGGTTCATTGTCTAGAGAATATTGTATGGCTTTTTCACGGCTCCATCCTTTTGAGTGAATTCCTGTGTCAACCACAAGTCTAATGGCACGATGCATTTCGTCACCAAGGCCTCCAAAATACATGTAGGGATCTTTTAGAATACCTAATTCCTTACCTAAACTTTCGCAATAAAGGGCCCAACCTTCGCCATAAGCGCCATTCCAATAGTATTTACGGAAATCGGGAAGGTCCTTATTTTCCATTTGCAATGAACCTTGATAATGATGCCCCGGGATAGCTTCATGAAGAAAAAGAGTTTCCATGCCTGGGTAAAAAAATGTTTTGGCATCAATAATTGGGGTATAAAATACGCCCGGTCGTGAGCCATCTACTGTACCTTGCATATATTCGGCTGAGGCTGTTGCTTCACGGAATGCCTCTGTTCTACGAATTTCAAACTTACTTTTGGGCACATTATTAAACAACTTTTTTATTTGTGGTTCTACTGCTTTTTGCACATCTCTAAACCCATTGAGCACATCTTCAGGTGTTTTAAACTTACAAAATTTAGGATCAACTGTAATGTATTTGAAAAACGATTTCAAATCACCTTTATAGCCAACTTCTTCTTTTTTTTTCTCCATTTCAGCTCTTATTCTATCCACTTCAGAAAGGCCTAATTCATGTATTTGATCGGGAGTCATGTCTGATGTAGTCCAAAATTTTATCCAATATTTATACTGCTCAGCACCGTTTGGAACGGCATCAATACCTGAGGTTAATCTCGCTTTTGGCAAATATTCATTTTTTA
>JANMZR010000358.1:0-1542 GCA_031383555.1 Cytophagaceae bacterium
AGTGAAGGCCAAGATTTTTAAGCTCCTCTTTCACAATCATTTTGCAACGGGTACTTACCATGTATTTTATATATAGCTTCATGCTGTTTTATTGGTTAACTGGTAGCTGGGAAATTGGTTATCGAGGAAATGGCTGTTGGGAAACTGATAATTCAGTAATTGGTTGTTAAATAACTGCTTAATAGATGAATCCAAAAAAATCAATATATTTTTCATTTTTCCAAATATATAATTTCGATATTTCTTTAAATTTAGCTTATTTACTAACAACAAATTCCCTAGTTTCCTAGTTTCAAAACGCCAGTTATAACTATTTCCCAAATCAACCAAACTACAATGCCTAAACCTCATAGCCACTTTTTATCACTGTCGATAGCATTTTAAATTGCTCGTTGGCATTGAAAATATGAGATGAATGAGCATGAATGATGATGTCTTCCCCCTTTCGTAGGTGAAACTTTTTGTCTTTGATGGTAAGCTCAGCTTCGCCATCTATTATTTGAATGTAGTTATCGGAAGGGGCGGTTTTTTCGGCAAGTTCTTCACTCGCATCAAAAGAGGAGGCTCTAATATTACCCGTAATTTTTCTGATGATGTTTTTACTTACCATGGTATTGGGCAAATATTGTATTATTTCAACAGTAATGTGTGCTTTTGATTTTTCCAATTCTGTTGTTTCCTTTATATTCATTCCTAGCATTTTTGTTATAAGCTTATAAATTTGAGGATATTTTATTGGTAAAACATTATATAGTTATATTTAAAACTTATATAATTCACACATTTTGATATATTTGGGGGATAGCTCCAAATTTTTATCGTTCAATATTTCATAAAAAAAGGATATTATAATTTCAAAAAATAATTTTATTGAATAAAGGTTTAATATAATCCATAAATTTTGATCCTGACTTTTGCATTCTACTTGAAAACCCTGAATAGAAGCCTTCGTTATTTACCTTTTCAAACATATTACCTGATTTTTTATTGGCTTTTATTTTTCCTAGCAAATAATTATCCAATCTGGTCCAATTGGTGTTGTGGTTTCTATGCGAAGTAAAAGAACTGTTCATTGGATTAATTGTTTATTTGTAACTATGCTATAACTAAACAAAGGTCTAAAATAGGAGGAATATTGAGTTATATAATTTTGGAAGAAAGTTTCATAATTGTTTGATTTTCAAAAAATTTAAAATAAAAAACGACCCAACCCATTAGGATTAAGCCGTTTAAACTAGTCACTATAACAAATATTACATAGCCAATTTTGTTTCTACAGTGGTGAAAATTTTAATTTCTAACTAATTACCCCCAACCAATGCGGACCGTTCCAAGGGGGGAGTAGGTCTCGAATAATTCAAAAACTAAATATATTCTCACAATAAAAATGTATACTGAAGCAAACTTTAATTCTAATCTTTAACTTCTAATTTCCAGCTTTTACATCACCAATTTAGTTTCTAACACAGCGTTATCCACTAAATCGGGCTCTTTGTAGCCGCCATTTAATAATTCTATTTGACAAGAAATATGCACATCGTC
>JANMZR010000370.1:0-12310 GCA_031383555.1 Cytophagaceae bacterium
GAATTCATATCTACTGGCGAATCCCAAAATGATTTCATCCAATTAATACTATTTACTACCAACTTCTTTACAGGAAATCAAATTATTTTTGCAAAATTGTTATGCATGCATACTATTTTTTTATAACTTCACATTCTCAAATTTAAGCCTATAGCTTGAGTTTCGATTAAGTATTAAAAAAACAATAAAATAACCCATCACATAAATTAAAATTTACAATAATGGTAAATTATAAAATAGAGAAAAATGTTGCGATTTTAAGTTGGAATGTGGCTAATCAGCCCATGAACGTACTCAATGAGGAGTCAACAACTGCTTTTGCTGCAGCCTTACAAAAAGCCTATACCGACCCTGAAGCCAAAGGAATTATCATCACTTCAGAGCGACCAGAGTTTGTTGCTGGGGCCGATTTGAAAATGATTTTGAAAGCAAACAGTCAAGGTCCTGCTAAAATGCTAGAAATTATTACTTCGTTACAACAAGTAATGCGTGGTATTGAAACAAATGGCAAACCAGCTGTAGCCTGTATAAATGGTACAGCATTAGGTGGGGGTTATGAAATAGCCTTGGCTTGCCATTACCGTATTGCATTAAACAATCCAAAAACTCAAATTGGCCAACCTGAAGTGTTAGTAGGTTTGCTACCTGGCTCAGGTGGCACACAACGCTTACCCCGAATGATTGGGATGGAAGCCGCAGCTCCTTTATTAATGGAGGGAAAAAAGGTGTCTCCAAAGGAAGCGTTAGGTATTGGAATGATAAATGAATTGGCAGATACACCAGAGCAAATGATGGAAAAAGCTTTTGCTTGGATTGCCGCCAACCCGGCCCCACTACAACCTTGGGATGAATTGAAAAAAGGCAAAATAGTAGCCAGAGAAAACTTTAGAGTGCCAAAAGGAAATGTGCAATCGCCGCAAGGTATGCAACTTTTTATGGCAGGAACAGCGTTGATGATGGACAAAAGCAAGGGAAATTACCCTGCTCCATTGGAAATTATGAGCTGTGTTTACGAAGGCCTACAGGTGAATTTAGATAGAGGTTTAGTGGTGGAAGCCCGTCATTTTGCAAAAGTTGCCATGAGTCCAACCGCTAAAAACTTGATAAGAACCATGTTTTTTGGTTTGAATGAAGTAAATAAGGGAATTTCTCGACCAAAAGATCAGCCAGCAACAGACGTGAAAAAATTAGGAATACTAGGCGCTGGCATGATGGGAGCAGGTATTGCATACGTATCGGCAATGGCTGGTATTGAGGTAATATTAAAAGATATTTCGCTTGAGAATGCCGAAAAAGGTAAAGACTATTCTCGAAATCTATTGAAAAAAGCAATGGATCGTGGTAAAATGGATCAAGCCAAGGCTGATGGTATACTGGCAAGAATAAAGCCGACTGAAACCTATGCTGATATTGATGGTGCCGATTTGATAATTGAAGCTGTATTTGAAAACCGTGAGTTAAAGGCAACTGTAACCAAAGATTCAGAGCCGCATTTAAATTCCACAGGAGTTTTTGGTTCAAATACATCGACTTTACCAATATCAGGTTTGGCCGAAGCCTCTATAAATCCAGCGAAATTTATTGGGATTCATTTTTTCTCACCTGTTGATAAAATGCAATTGGTTGAGTTAATTATGGGTAAGCAAACCTCAGACTATGCTTTGGCTTTGGCTGTTGATTATGTGAAAAAAATCAGAAAAACACCAATTGTAGTAAACGACAGTCGTGGTTTTTATACTTCTAGAGTTTTCAGTACTTATACCGACGAAGGCATACGCTTAATGAAAGATGGCGTAAATCCAATGATTATTGAAAATGTGGCCAAAAATATGGGTATGCCCGTTGGCCCATTGGCAGTAGCGGATGAGGTTGCCTTGGATTTAGCTTATAAAATTGCAGGCGCAGCAGTTAAAGACGGTGTATTGCCAGAAAGCGATACAACTTATCAAATTTCGAAGCAATTTACGGAAATGGGTCGATTGGGCAAAAAAGCAAAAGCAGGCTTCTATGAATATCCAGAGGCTCCAGCAAAAAAATTCCTTTGGCCAGAACTAGCTAATATGTTCCCAATTTCAGCTGAACAGCCTCCGGTTGACGATATTAAAAACAGATTATTCTATCGTCAGGTTTTAGAAACTGTAAAATGTTGGGAAGAAGGCGTAATTCGCACCAAATTAGATGCTGATTTAGGTTCAATATTCGCTTGGGGTTTCCCTCCTTATATGGGTGGAACACTTTCATTTGTTGATACCGTTGGCATTAAAGCCTTTGTTGCTGAGGCAGATAGATTGGCTGGAATTTATGGCGATCGTTTTAAACCAACTGATAAATTGAGAACAATGGCCGCAGAAGGAAAAGGCTTTTATGAGTAAAAAAGAATAATATTTTTATTGAAGTCGGTAAATTTAATATTTATCGACTTTTTTGTTTTGTTAATTCGAGGAAATACAAAATAATTTTGAAGCGAATATTGGCTATAAATACATAAAGCCCGTCACCAAAGGCTGGTGTATGATGGCTATAAATGAATAAAGCCCGTTACCAAAGGCTGGTATGATGGCTATAAATGAATAAAGCCCGTCACCAATGGCTGGGTATAATGGCTATAAATGAATAAAGCCCGTCACCAAAGGTATCGGGCTTTACACAGCTTCAATCTGAACCACTAGAATTGTGCTGCTTGTCTTTATAAATTAACTGATTGCTCAGCAGATTATTTCATTGATTAATTGTAAGACAAAAATACTGTTGTTACATCAATTTTCCAAAATATTATGATTAATTTTTTCTAAAATACTATATTTAACGGAAAAATAAAGAATTTGGAAACAATTTAATAGTAAAACAATTATTTTTTGAAACTTCTAATACCAAAATATATTTTGTATTTTTCTCAAAAAAAGGAAGATTCAAAGCTATTCTAAAAGAATTTGAATTAATTTTGTAATTGAGTCATATGACAAAGGAAGGAAGGTGTTTTCAAAAGCGCTTTAAGTTTTAAAAAAAGAAATTCTAAGTATTTTCTTAAAAAAATATGAATCAAAAGTCAAATTTTATTTAGATGAAATTAAGTAACAAATCGAAAGTACTAGAGCAAGGAGAATTAACGCTTGCCGAACGATTGTATTTGCCAGCAATTGTAGGCGGACTTGCCACTACACTAAAACATTTTTTCAAAAAAGGTGTAACTATCAGGTACCCTGAAGTAAAAAGATATTTAGGGCCTGTATTTCGTGGCCAGCATATACTTAAAAAAGATGAGGAAGGTCGTGAAAGATGTACCGCTTGTGGCTTATGTGCTGTTGCATGTCCTGCGGAAGCAATCTCAATGGTAGCCGATGAACGAAAAAAAGGGGAGGAAAATTTATATCGAGAAGAAAAATATGCTAAGGTATATGAGATAAATATGCTTAGGTGTATTTTTTGTGGCTTATGCGAGGAGGCGTGTCCCAAAGAAGCTATTTACTTAAGGCACGATAAAATGGTAACTGTTTTTGAAAGCCGCTCTGAAGTAATATATGGGAAAGATAAATTAGTTGAAGACATGAGTGATCGGTATTTGCGTGATGGTTGGAAGTAGAACTGAATCCTTAATTATAAAATTATAGCATTAAAATTTAAAGTAAATTAATATGATTCATTGGTATATACTTACTGCCCTTACACTCACTGGTGCTTTATTTGTAATACTTGCAAAAAACCCGATTTATAGTGTATTATCATTGGTTTTTACATTGTTTTGTATTTCGTTACATTACCTAATGCTTAACGCTCAGTTTTTGTTTGTGGTAAACATTGCGGTGTATGCTGGTGCAATAATGGTGCTTTTTCTATTTGTAATTATGATGCTTGACTTACGCAAAAACTTGCCAGATTCAAAATCTTTGGTCACAAAAATTGGTGGTGGTTTTACTGCTTTGGCACTCTTATCTGTTTTATTATTACTCTTAAGTAAAAATGAATTTGCCCCAAATCCAACGGCTGATAGTCAAATTGGGTTAGTTGGCAACTTAGGTATGGTTTTGTTTAACCAATATTTACTTCCTTTTGAATTAATTTCAATGTTGTTTTTTGTAGCAATGGTTGGCGCTATTTTACTCGGAAAAAGGGAGGCAGGGGAAAGAAATTTCTAATTGCTCAAAGAAATATAAATTTATAAATGCCTCAAATGGGGCATTTTTTTTATGAGTTTTTTAAAAAATTAGCAATAATTTCTGCCCATTCCTCTCCTTTATCTTCTTGCAAAAAATGGCCCGCATTTTTAATCGTAGTATGATTTTGTCCCTTAGCACCAGGTATTAATGATTGAAAAACTTTATCGCCTCCCCGTGTAATGGGGTCATTATCTGAAAAACACGTTAAAAAAGGCTTTTGCCAGTTCATTAATAGTTTCCAAGCTACCTTATTTGCATTGGAGGCGGGGTCTTCGGGACTAATTGGAACTAATTTCGGGAATATTCGGGCAGCTTCTTTATAACTTTCATCAGGAAATGGTGCATCGTATGCGGCGATTTCTGACGCTGATAATTGTCTATTGGTGGCTCCATTAACAATAATTCCAACTGGGAATACAGCCACTGTTGTTGCAAAACTCCGCCATTTCATAAAAGCCTCATTAGCAGGTATTTCACCAGTAGGTAAAAAAGTATTAGCCGCCACTATGGCACTGAATCTTTCAGTATTTTCGGCAGCTAATCTAATACCCAAAAGCCCTCCCCAATCTTGACAAACTAGCGTAATATTTTGTAAATTAAGCTTTTGTATAAATTTGGTAAGCCAATTGATATGGCTTTGATACGAATAAGCTTCTTGAGAGTCATATTTATCTGATTTGCCAAAACCTATTAAATCGGGTGCAATTACTCGATGCCCAGCGGCAACTAAAATAGGTATCATTTTTCGGTATAAATATGACCAAGTGGGCTCTCCATGTATCATTAAAATGGTCGAATGCTCATTTTCCCCCTCGTCAACATAATGCATCTCTAAATTGGCTTCCAATTTTAAATAGTTGGGTGAAAATGGATAATCAACTAAGTTTTCAAACCTTGATAATGGCGTTTTTAATGTTTTCATAGTTAAGCCAAATTATTGAATGATAAAATTACCAAATATTTTTTTGCCATTATTTACAAACTCCACAAAATATAATCCTTTGGAAAGAGAACTCAAATCTATATAATTCTTCCCTTTTAAAAGTTTTGTTGAGAAGGATAATTGTGCCGCTGAGTTAAATATATTTGCAGGGCTTTCAATAGCGGTACCTATTTCAATTACCAAACTATTTGATGTTGGGTTTGGGTATATTTTAATACCAAACTGCTCTAATTCAAGTGATAAAGGCGCTAGAACGGTTACTTTTCTATTAGTAATTTCACCTTCACTACATACATTTTTTACTGATAATATTTCATAGTTTTCAGAGGAAATAGGCTTTAATTTAAATTCAACTTTTTCTTGATTGGTAACTAAAGATTTATTTTCAAAGCTCACTAAATACTCAATAGGAAATGTTCCTTTAAAGTTCAAGTTAAGGGTAATTTCGGATTGGAATTGAATAATCGACTCATTTGTAAAACCAACTGTTGCTGGTATATTAATTACAAAATTGGGTGATTCAATTAACTTAAATAAATCGGAGTTTGGTACAATACGAAGGCGATAAAAATTCCCCTCTGGTGCATTTTTTGGTATATTTATTTTAAATTGTTTTTCCGTAATCTCTTGTGACACCAAAGGTTTTGAAAACGATCCATCTTTATCCGAAAGTTCAATTTTATATTTCCATTTTTCAAAATTGGTATTTGTAATTTCTACAAATCCTTGAATAGTTTTACCCGTACAGTAAGTAAAATTTTCAGATAATTTGGCCTCAATTATGGGTTGTGCAGCTACAGTAATTTCAAATTTATCTTCTAAAAACCCTAAAGAATCTTTTACAGAATAGGTTGTATTATTTAAAGGACTAATTTCAATTTCCGCTTTATTTTTCACGCCATTCGACCAAACATAGTTACCTGGCCAAGAGGCCTTTATCTCTACTTTTTCGCCATATTCTAAATTTATTTTCGTTACCTTATTAACATTTTTAAACATAGTAAACCGGTCTCTTACAACTCCATCAGCACAAAGCCATTCGCAATCAAGCCTATTGTCCTCAATTTTTAAAGCAAGTGAGCCTCCAGTAATCAGATTAGAATAGTAGGAAGTTGGGTGTTGCGGATCATTCAGTCTGAGTGCCAATATGGGTTCCAACCTTCCGAATGTACCAGCCACAACATAAGTAGTACCATTTGTTTTATTAATTATTGGCGGTTCGTTTTTTAGATATTTTCCCGAATTTTTATTGACAATTTGGTAACTGGGATCGAAAAATTGTGATTGTGCCAAATGATCTTGAATTAGGTACGACCGCTCATATATATGACTATGGCCATTCAATACCAGATCCACTTTGTATGTATCAAAAACTGGCACCAAAGTTTCTCTTAAAAGCCTAAGCTCTTCTTCAATATCAGAGTCGTGCCCACGCTTGGTATATGGAGGATGGTGGAAAAACACAACAGTCCAAAGCGATTTATTCGCTTTTAAATCTCTAATAAGCCATTGATATTGAGCACCTTTAGTATTATACAATCGATAAATACCCTCATCCATTCCATAGGAATCGAGGTTTATAAAATGGGTATTGCCGTAATCAAAAGAATAAAAGGCTTTAGTGCCAGAAGGTATTCCACCTGCTTCACCATTTATGGCGGGGGAAGTAATTTTTAATAAATTTACATCTCTTGTTTTTTGTTGGTTGGCCTGATCCTCATCAAACTCATGATTGCCAAGAGCAGCCGCAAAAGGGACATGATTCATTATTTGTGGCCCGTAAAAATCAAAAATACTATTTTGTAGGGTATTGTCACGGTCGCCACCATAGCCAGCATCGCCCAGCCAAAGCCATAAATCAGTGTTAAAATTTTTGCTGTAGTTGAGATAAGAATCTCGAACCTGTGTTTGATTAGTCAAATATACTTGATTGGAAATATCGGCAAAGTCGCCGCCTGCCCAAATTCTAATTGGCCTCTTCGATGTATTGTTTGGTGCAGTTATAAAATAATTGTTATTTGACTTGGACAATAATGTGTTTTCTGACCAAACTTCGTAAAAGTATTTTGTATTGGCTTCTAAATTTGATAATTTAACAATATGCTCATTTGTTAAGGTATTGTCGTTAACTGATTGATTTAAATTGACTTGCGAAATGCCAAAAATGATTTTACTGGCACTGTTTTGTTCGGTTCGCCAACGAATAACTATACTATTTGTGGTTGGCTGTTGTAAATATGGCCCACGAACCAGATTTTGTCCAAAGGTAACTTTTGATAAAAATAATAGAATTACCACATACTTTTTGCCAAAAAACATTGCGTAGGCTTTTATGAGGTTATTATTTTTTTAATAATTCTCGACTAAATTTTTCACTAAAAAATAGCTGATAAATACCGAAAATGATAGCTGAATACACCAAATCACCCAAAATGGTATTTTTAAAATAGGGCAGGCCTGCCATATAAGCAGCTACTAAACCGTTGGCAGTTTTTGGATAAAGCTCAAGAAAAGCGCCAAAATTAGTAATCAAAAAGAAAGCAATTGAACTTAGTAAACTCGCCAGTCCTACTGATTGAATATCAATCTTTTTTATCAGCCATTTAGCTATAAGTATTATCACAAAAAGTGATATGGCGATAGTGATATAACTAGTTGATAACCAAGTGAATTTAGTAAAATATCGGCTATAAATCAGGTTATTCAAAACTAAGTCGGATAGCCACCATGAAGCAGCTATGGTAAAATAGGATTGCCATTTTTTCTCAAAATAATAGCCGCCAAAAAGTGCCATACCAGCCAATGGTGCAAAATTGAGAGGATGTGGAATAAGACGGCTAAAAGCAGCCACGAGAATTATTCCAATTATAATAAATATATTCTTATTTTTATTCATATTTTATTTAGTAATGTCCTTTTAATGAGTAGATTATGAATTTATTGCCTTCAATTTACTAAACGACTCATTTGAGGCGTAGAAGTTAGAGCCAAATAGGTTTCTGCATTTTATTTATAATAATAGAACAAATTTACAACAATTTCAATTGATTAACCTCCAATGGCACTCATTGATTCCTTAATTTCATCCCCCATTTTTTCGGCTTCATGTCCGTCTTTTGGGCGTTTTTGTATAGTATTTAATAGTATTTCTGATATTTTTTTATCAGATAATCCGTTTCGCATTAATTCCTTTACACTCAAGCCACCACTTTCATATAGGCAAGTTTTTAGCTCCCCTTGTGCTGTTACACGTATGCGGTTGCAGGTACCACAAAATGTGCGACTATAAGCCGCTATTATTCCAACTGAACCCTCATGATTAGGTATTTTATAATTATAAGAAGTTGAGTTGGGCCCATCTTTAACCTTATGAATATCAGGATATTGCGATTTAATTTTGTCTAAAATACGAATATAATCCCAATGCAAAATTGGTGACGTTGCACCCACTCCATTAAATGGCATTTCTTCTATAAATCGTACTGAAACCGGATTGTTTTTGGTAAATTCTGTTAAGGATAAAATATCTTCAGTATTTTGCCCTTCCATTACTACCGCATTTATTTTTACTTTAAAATCCAAATCAATCATCTTATAAAGGGTGCTCATTACTTTATCATATTCATCACGTTTGGTTATATCCAAAAATATCTTTTTATCCAAAGTGTCCAAGCTTAAATTCACCGTTTTGATACCTAACGCCTTGAGGTCTTTCAAATGGGGTTCGGTTAAAACGCCATTGGTAGTCAATGCAATTTCGCTAATACCCTCAATATCAGATAGTTTCCACAGAAAATCCATAAGGTTATTCCTTACAAAAGGTTCACCTCCTGTTATGCGCACCTTATTCACCCCCATTTTGGCGGTGATTTCGCAAAGTCTGAGCATTTCTTCGTAGGTTAATAAAGCAGATTTATGCAAAAATTTCATGCCAAACTCCGGCATACAATAGCTACAACGCAGGTTGCAACGATCGGTCACTGCCAAGCGCATATAATTAATGGTACGGTTATGTTGATCGATTATAGGCATTTTATTTACGGAAAGTATTATATAAAAAAATTCATTTTAAACCTATAAGGTTTTATAAAACTATTTTCCAGCAAATGCTAACACTTCATTCCAAACTCTAAAAATATTTCCTGAACACATTTTTGCCAAATCTTCTTCAGTGTAGCCTCTTTTCAAAAGCACATAAAGTAAGTTGGGATAATCGGCAACGTCCTTTAAACCAGTTGGTAAGCTATCGCCAACACCATCAAAGTCGGAGCCAAAACCAACCTGGTTTATGCTGCTCAATTTTACAATTCTATCGATATGGTCAGCCACCATTTCCACATCAGCAAAGGCGGCTGGGTTTGTTTTTAAGTATTCTTCAATTATTGGTTTTGCCGCTTCATCTTCTTCTGACAATCCTTTAATTTTCATTAACTTTCCAATATTTGCCTGACTTTCTTTTCTCTTTTTCGAAACAGTTGAATCTAAAAAAGAGGAGCCGAAATTAACCATTATCACGCCATTTTTCTTACCTAATTCTTTTATCATATCGTCGTTCATATTTCGTTGAAAGCCGGGGGTAAAATGCCTTACTGATGAATGAGAGGCAATAATTGGTACTGGCGCAATTTTTATCACATCATAAAAGCTTTCGTCAGACACATGCGAAATATCAATCATCACACCTTGCTTGGCCAATTCTTTTACAAAAAGTTCGCCAAATGGGCTAAGGCCATGCCAAGTCTTGGTGCTATCATAGCTACTATCACAAATATGGTTGTCTTTTGAGTGAGTGAGGGTTACATAAGAAATTCCTCTATTTTTAAAATATTTCACATCATCCAATTTTTTCATTGGTGAGCCATTTTCCATACCCATTGGCAAAGCTATTTTTCCATCATTTTTTATAGCAATAATTTCAGCTGGAGATTTGGCCACTTTGAAATAGTTGGGGTTTTGATCGGCAATCCAATTTACCATATTTATCAAGCTATCGGCTAAAATATAGCCTGCCTCATCTTTATCATACTTTGAAGGAATATAAATGGACATCATCGGTGAGCTCAAACCACCTTTTTGAGCACGTTCAAAGTCAAAATCGCCATCTTTTGATTTCAAAGGAATGCCTGTATATTGTTTTTCTAGTTGGAAATTCTTGATTTTCAACCGATAAGGCAAGTCAACATGCCCATCAACAATTACATATTTATGAGCGATTTCGTTAGCTTTTTGACGTAAAGCGGACTCACTCAAATTAGTTTTTGAGCCTTGTTTGGTGCAAGAAATTGTTAAAATTGCACCAGAGAATATGTAAATAAAATATTTTAACATTTGTATTTAGCGGATTTTAGAATTTAAATTTTTGTTAACAAGTTAAATAGAATCAAAAATAGTGAATAAAATTTCTTTTTTTAGTTATTTTTGGCAGTTAATCAGTTCAATAAATATTTTCACAATACCTATTCAAAAAAATGAAAAAAATTCTTTTAATTCTAGTATTAGTAAGTTTTGAAATTACTTCAATATTTGCGCAATCAATAAGCTTAGCTCCTACGCCTGAGACAGTTGGAATATCAAGCAAAAAATTAACAAAAATCGACCGAGAAATGAAATACTGGGTTGACAAAGGCTGGATGAATGGGGCTTCAGCATTGGTAATCAGAAAAGGAAAAATAGTGTATCATAAAGCGCACGGCTACAACGACTTAGATACAAAAGCATTGTTGAAAAAAGATGATATTTTTAGAATCGCCTCCCAAACAAAAGCGATTACTTCGGTAGCAATTATGATGCTTTATGAAGATGGTAAATTGTTGTTGGATGACCCCGTTTCAAAATATATTCCAACATTCAAAAAGCAGAACGTTTTAGATAAATTTAATGAAGCAGATACTACATTCACTACAATACCAGCTAATAAAGAAATCACCATTCGTGAGCTTTTATCGCATACATCTGGTCTTGGCTATGCCAGTATTGGCAGCAAAGAAGCGAATGCAATATATGCTAAAGCAAAAATTTCAGCAGGCCTTGGTGAAGGCAACCATTCGCTTTTAGACGCCATGAGCCGTTTGGGTACATTACCTTTAATGCACCAACCAGGGGCCAAGTTTACCTATGGGCTTAATACTGACTTGCTAGGCTGTTTGGTTGAAGTAATATCTGGCGAAAGTTTGGAAAGTTTTTTCAAAACGAGAATTTTTGAACCTTTAGGCATGAAGGATACCTACTTTAACTTACCTCAAGAAAAAGCCTATCGATTGGTGAACCTGTATTCTGAAGAAAAAGATGGAAGCTTAAAAAAACAAACCACTGGCATGCTGAATGGGCCCGTTGGTTCTGAATATCCTCTTATTCCACATACCTATTTTTCGGGCGGGGCGGGCCTTTCTTCTACCCTTTTGGACTATGGCATATTTTTACAAATGATATTAAACAACGGCAAATACAATGGACAGCAGCTACTTAGTAGAAATGCGGTAAGAATTATGACAAGCAACCAGATTGGTGATATTCCCTTTGGTGGAGATAAATTTGGCCTGGGCTTTTCGGTAGTTACTGATAAAAGTAGTGGAAAAACAATGGCCCAAGAGGGCACTTTTGCCTGGGGTGGTGCGTTTTCAACCTCCTATTGGGTAGACCCAAAAGAAAAAATGGTCTATTTGATATATCGCCAAATGTTGGGCAGTACGCATGGTGATATTTCCGAAAAATTTAGGGCGTTGGTTTATCAAAGTATAGCTGATTGATATTTTTTACAAATCCTATAAGGTTTTTAAAAAACATAATTTAAAATTTATCCCATAAGGTTTCACCTTTTTTAAAAACCTTATGGGATAAAAACCCTAAAAATGATTTCACCCCCCAATTTACAAAAAGAAGATAAAGTTGCTATTATTTGTATGGCTGGCAAAACCAATTTGTCATCTATTCAAGCGGCAATAGCTATTTTAGAAAAATGGGGCTTGCAAGTTATTGTAGGTGAAACAGTAGGGGCTTTTGAAGGGGTATTTGGAGGAAGTGATCAAATGAGAAAAAACGACTTTCAAAAATACCTAAATGACCCTGAAATTAAAGCTATTTTCTCCGCAAGAGGTGGTTATGGAAGTACCCGTTTTTTGGATAAAATCTCATGGGCTAAATTCAAGAATAATCCAAAATGGGTAATTGGATTTAGCGATATTACTGCAGTGCTTTGCAAAATAAATAATTTGGG
>JANMZR010000355.1:0-2413 GCA_031383555.1 Cytophagaceae bacterium
CCATTTAAAGTAATTATATTTTTATTGATAGCATTATTGGGAGCATTTTTTATCTTCAAGAACACCCTCGGAAAAGGATTTAAATGATTACAGTAAGTTATCTTATACCGTTTATAAGAGATTATTAGGAGACTTGCCTGAACAATTGACCAATAAAATGGCGTATATTATAGTACCCGATAAAACATTAAATCAAATACCTTTTGAGGCACTTACTACTTCAATGGATACATATAAATCGCAAAATAGAAAATTTAAAGACTTACCTTATCTTGCGAAAGTTAAGTTCGTATCTTATAGCCCTTCTTGGAAAGTTTATCAAAATAATTACACTTCTTTAATACCTAAAAACCCGAAAATAGCCGCTTTTACTTATGATTTTAATTCAAAAGAATTACCTTATTCGAATCAAGAAATTAATATGATAAATAAATTTTTCTCAAAAGATGTTAACCTATTCATTGGCAAAGAATGTACAAAAGATAAATTTTTGCAAAAAGCGAATCACTATGATATCATTCATTTATCTCTTCATGCAACAAGTAGCACAATTAATAAATATGACAATAGGATTTATTTTGCGCCTAAGTTCAAGGATACTATATATGGTTATGAAATATTGCAAAAACAAATTAAACCCTCTTTATTAGTACTTTCATCTTGTCAAACTGCCGAAGGTAAAATAGAAGCAGGAGAAGGAACATTTTCCATCTCCCGCTACTTTTTACAAAGTGGTGCTAAAAAAATCGTTTCATCTTTATGGAAAATTGATGATGCCGCAACCTCAGATTTATTAACTTATTTCTATAAAAATTTATCTAAAAACAAAGAACCTTGTGAAGCATTAATAAATGCTAAAAGAGCATTAATATTAAATCAAGGTTCTTCATCTCTTTTTTCTCATCCTCAATATTGGGCTGGTTTGATTTTGTCGGATTGAAAAAACTATGGTTTTTTTGGGGCAACTTCTAAGTTAGTGCAAACGAAAATATGCAAATGGTCATGGTAATTAAGATGGGTTCTTGAAGTCCAATGTGCGCCCCATTTTTTGCTTTTTCTAACATTATTCACCTCTGTTGCCCATTTATTTAATTCATCCAAGTGACTATTATTAACTTTATCTTCTTTAATAATGTAAAAAGGAATAGTTCCTTCGGACATTAACACAGGAATCATAAAATAGCAATCTTCTGTTTCTTGAAAACTATGATTTTCTCCAAACCCTGAAAATAAATCAATGTTCTTGATATAAAAAAGATGAAAAGGCTTGTCATTCGTATCTCTTAAAGACGAAAGTGGTTCGTAGCAAGCAAATGGATAATTTGTCATTGGTTTTTTTAATTCCTCAAAACCTTCATATTCATTGACGCAAAAATGAAATGGATGATTCTGATTTTCACTAAATACATTCACTAATATTGGAGTATGTACAGGTTCTTTTAAATCCTCACCAATATCTTGTTGGTTAAATGTTACGGTATTTCCTTTTAACTCAAAATTTACATATCGAATACCAATTGGCAGCGTTAGAAGTGCTAATTTGTAGTCTTTGTAGATGCCATTAGGTAATACCGTAGTACTTCTATTAGGATTTCCTTGTGATTTTGGCGGAACATCCACAAGTGTGCAAGCTCGAATTGCGGCTATATCTCCTAACTCAATTTCATGAAGATACTGGTAAGCGGAATGATTCTCTGGAATTCTTCTTCGAGTATTAATATCCTCAATTTTTATTTCGGGTGATATTGGGTCTTTTGTTAGATCTATTGCTTTTGCCATTAATAATAAATTTAAGTTGGTAAAAAATATATTTTTAAATCACACAGTAATCCAAAACAAAAATTAACCTTAACAAAAGTTAGCAATTTTTTTTTCAAACTATTTTAATTTACCCGAAAGCGCAACCGCTTTTTCACGATTCACCCCCTCAGTATTTTCCACTTTTTGAAGCAAAGGCAAGGCTTTTTCTTTCTGTCCCAACTCAAGATAAGCCAGTGCCAAATACCATTCAATCATTTCAGAAGGTATGGTTTGTTGGTTTTGCAGACCAGTAAATATTGCCACTGCATTGTTAGGTTCATTTACACCCAATGCCGCAATACCTTTATAAAACAGAAGCATTGTATCTCTTTCAATATCAAAAGCCTTTTGCAAAAGCGGCTTTGAAATCGCCGCGTCCGTTGTAATAAAGCAAAGCATGGTCGCCATATAAGGATGAACCATTCCCGCGCCTGTCCACGGCATACGTTGAGTGGCCGTTCTCGGTGTCCATCGATGCCAAGTCTGCGGTGGCGCGAGAGTGGGCGTTCCGGCAGGTAGCGTTTCGACCCGAGGCCCAGATGACCGGCGTTCGGGAGGGCAGTTGAGTGACCAGAACACGATTGCTGGTCGGGGCACTGCTCCTGCCCTAGTC
>JANMZR010000004.1:0-3374 GCA_031383555.1 Cytophagaceae bacterium
GAAAACAACTCCTTTATTCACTACCATTTTTTTAAGCCTTTTATTTAGCTGTAAACAAGCAATGCAAAAGCTAGATTTATCATTTGTTAGTAGTAATATTCGTTTTGTTGATGGCGAAAAATTTGATAATCCCAATCAAAAAAGCACAAAATTAAGGGCTTGGAAAGGCCAAAAAGTAAATATTCAATTGGCCGTTTTTGCAGGAAATGATATTTCAGAATTAAAATTAGAGATTAACCCATTAAAAAACGTAACTGGAAATAAGATTGACAATATAAAAATTGGTTTTGTAGATTTTCTAATGTCGGATAAGTATAAAGCTGGCTGTTCTGCTAATAAAACTACTGAAAATGATTCTTTAATGGTGGCTGATTTGATTGATGACCGACAAACATCTGCAGTAAAAGCGAATTCAATACAACCAATTTGGATTACTGTAAATATACCTCAAAATGCTCAAATTGGAGATTATAAAGGGAGTATTTCGGTAAACAACGAAGAGCTACACATAGAAATTACCGTTATTGATCGAACTTTACCACCACCAGCAGAATGGACTTATGATCTAGATCTTTGGCAGCATCCAGCAGCAATAGCACGTGTACATAAATTAAACCTTTGGAGTGACGAACATTTTGCTGCCATGAAACCATATTACCAAATGTTGGCAGCGGCTGGTCAAAAAAACATTACAACAAGTATTATCAACGAACCATGGGGCCATCAAACCTACGACGATTTCCCTAGTTTAATAAAATGGACCAAGAAAAAAGAAGGAACTTGGACTTATGATTACCAATTGTTTGATAAATATGTTGCATTTGTAATGGATTGCGGTATCAATAAACGTATCAATTGTTATACAATGATACCATGGTCGCTTAAGTTTTCCTTTTTTGATGAAGCATTACAAAAAG
Organism: Cytophagaceae bacterium; assembly: GCA_031383555.1. Taxonomy (GTDB): domain Bacteria; phylum Bacteroidota; class Bacteroidia; order Cytophagales; family Spirosomataceae; genus JANMZR01. Next base: position 918 of record JANMZR010000004.1, read on the forward strand.
ACACAGCCGCTGAGCTTAAAACTACTTCTGCTGAATATAAAATATTATGGAAAACTATGTTAACTGATTTCACAAAACACTTAAAACAAAAAGGGTGGTTTGAGAAAACGAGCATTTCTGTGGATGAGCGTGCTATGGCCGACATGAAAATAGCCATTGGCATTTTGAAAGAAGTAGATCCAAATTGGAAAGTGGCTTTAGCGGGCGATTATCACGCTGAAATAGAGGATGATATTTTTGATTACAGCCTAGCCAGTCGATTGAGTTTTGACGAAAAAACATTGCAAATACGTAAAGCTAAAGGCATGCCAAGTACTTTTTACACCTGCTGTGTGGAAGAATACCCCAATGGTTTCACCTCCTCGCCACCCGCCGACCATGTATGGATGGGCTGGTATGCAGCCTCAAAAGGTTTAACGGGTTATTTGCGTTGGGCATTTAATAGCTGGACAGCCAACCCTAATGCCGACTCTCGTTACACTTCCTGGCCAGCTGGTGATACTTACCAGATTTACCCTGGTCCAAAATCATCCATCCGATTCGAAAAACTAATTGAAGGTATTCAAGATTTCGAGAAAATACATCTACTTAAAAAAGCATTTATTAAAGAAAAAAATGAAGATAAATTGGCTCAACTTAACAAAATTTTAAAATCTTTCCAAATTGAAAAATTGAATAAAGAAAGTAGTTCATTAGGAATTATTGCAGGGCAAGAGTTTGTAAATCAATAAGTTGTTTCAATTGCCAAATTTTTGAATCTTAATCTTTGTTATTTTTTTAAATTTTATTGGATTTACTTAATCTTCGCCTGAGCCGCCATCCATTCCATCAACGAAACCGGTTTGTCTTCTATTTTCACATATGTGCCATCAAATTCTTTAAATACCTGATTGGCATGGGAATATATCCACGACCAATGACCATTGAAGTAATAATTTTCACCACCATACATGCCAGAAAGATCGGTTACATGGTCAAAAAGACTAAAATGTACATTTTTTGCACCTACTTTTTTCAATCTTTCATAAACAGGTAATGCGGTTTTTAATGGGTCGGTAACTTTATCGTCTTTTGATTGAATAAACCAAATAGGCACATTTTTGATGCTATTAATCTGAGCATCAGTAATATATTGAGATTGATAAGCCAATGCACTTATGTAAGAAGCTGCAAAATAATTGGGTTCTTTTAAAAGTAATTTTAAAGACATATAGCCGCCATTTGAGCACCCACCGATATAAATTCGCTTTTTATCAATGTTTGGGTGAGTGTTTACATAATCTTTTATTAAAGCCATTAAACCCACATTATACATATCTTCGCCATTTCCTGACTGCATTTTACCATCTTTATCATGCATCCAGGCACCCGGTGTTTGTGGAACAAGAACATAGGCACTTCCAAAATATTTCTGGATATCAGGTGTAGCATAATTAAAGGCTTTGTTACCCATTAAGGCAATACTTGGGTCAGTACCACCTTCGCCACCGCCATGCAACCAGATTATCAGCGGGGTTTTTACACCTATTATTTTAGGCGTAAAGTGTGCATAGGTGAGGCTTTTACCCGTCTCATATTCAAATTTACCAGTCATATCAAAATCATCGCCAACTGGCATTATACGATTCTTTTCTTTGTTCCAAACTTGATTGGTTTTGGTATTGGTAACGGTCAATTTATAGTCAACCCATTGGTTGCCTCTGCAAGCTGCATTTTGTGAATATTGCAATGCCGAGCCAATGGGCGCATTGGGTGCTACCGATAAAACTAGTGTCACAAATGAACCTTCATCCACCCTATTACCTTTATTATCAGAAAGATAGGCAAAAACCACTGTTCTAATTCCTTTTGCCTGGGCAGCTGGTATAGTTGCACAGCTATGACTTCTTTCGGCCAATATGGTATAGTCAACCATGTCCACAGCTTTGGTAGGTCCGTCTAAACCAAGTATCACTTTGTTTACCATTGGCCCCCAGTCGAAACCTTCCACAAAGGTGGTATATTCTGTGTTTTGAGAAAAAACAACATTTGTAAAAAGAAAAATAAAAATGCAATTGAATAGTTTTAATTTAGAATAATTCATGAGTAATTGTTTAAACAGCGAAATATTAATTTTAGCAATATTATAAAAATAAAGTTTTTAAAATTCAATTTCTTCCTATTTTCAAACAACAATTAGATGGATGTGCTAATATTTTCGATATTTAGCTATTCAAGAGCAATTTTTTTTACTGTCAATTTCCTTTCCAAAAAGACGAACCAATTTAAAATACTGTATTGTCAACTCGGTACTACGTTTTAAAGCAGTTAAAAATGAGGAAAGAGAAATAATAAGGGCATCATAGTTAATTCGTCCAAACTATTATTTTAAGATAATTTATACTACTTTTTATAAGAAAAACCGAGGCTTGATGGCTTCGGTTTTTTTGTGAATCTTTGAATAGTACTATTTTTATG
>JANMZR010000367.1:0-2181 GCA_031383555.1 Cytophagaceae bacterium
GTAAAGAGTTTGAAAACGGAGTGAAAATTTGTCTGAATCAGGATTTGCTTGATTTGAGGATTTTAGGGATTTTGAAATCTTGTTAATCAATTAATCCTGAAAATCATGATGCAGCCAACAGGGAAATATTAAAAAAAAAGAAAAATTATGCTGAGAAACTACCTCAAAATAGCCTACCGTAATCTTGTAAAAAACAAGATGTTTTCGGCCATCAATATTTTTGGCTTGGCCATAGGTATTGCCTGTTGCTTGCTTATTACCTTATATGTGGTGGATGAGCTGAGCTACGATAAATTCCATGAAAAAGGCGATAGAATTTATCGATTGAATAACGATATCCTGTATGGAGGTAAAGACATGCGAATGGCACAAACGCCTGATATACTGGCACCTACATTAAAAAAAGATTACCCACAAGTGGAAAATTATACTCGGCTTTATAACGCTGGACCCTATTTAATTAAAAAACCAGAAGTGAATAATTTTATTCGTGAGGAAAATATCCTCTTTGCCGATTCCACTGTATTTGAAGTATTTACATTCCCCTTAATTGCTGGAAATCCTAAAACTGTTTTGAACGAACCTAACGTAGTTGTAATTAGCGAATCAGCTGCCAAAAGGCATTTTGGCTCAGAAAATCCTGTGGGTAAAATACTCAATTTAGATAATAGAAAAGATTATAAAGTTACGGGTGTGATGAAAGACATTCCCAAAAACTCTCATATAAAAGCCGATTTTTTCATTTCAATGAAGTCGTTGGATTACGATTGGGGCAATTTTTTATCGAATAATCACTGGTCGTATATTTTATTAAAAAAAGGTAGTGATCCGAAAAGCTTCGATGCCAAATTTGAGCAGGTAATTGCAAAATACGTGGATACCCAAATTAAAAAAGTATTGGGCAGTTCTATTGCTGAGCTTAAAAAAAGCGGGTCAACCTTCAAATTTTGGATGATGCCAATGACCGATATTCACCTAAAATCGACCCAAAGTCAAGAGCTAAGTGCCAATGGTAATATTGAGTATGTATATATATTTTCAATTGTAGCCTTATTTGTATTATTGATTGCCTGTATCAATTTTATGAATTTAAGTACCGCTCGTGCCTCACAACGTGCCAAAGAAGTAGGTGTACGAAAAGTGATGGGCTCAGTAAGAGGCCAATTGATGTTCCAATTTTTTGCCGAGTGTATTTTAGTGTCAGTTATTGCGCTATTTATTGCTTTGATTTTGGTTGTTGGGCTATTACCTTTTTTCAATGATATTTCTGCTAAAGCATTATCATTTAGTAGTTTAATGACCTTCAAAATAGTTGTAATTATACTGATTATGCCCATCATCGTTGGCTTTTTGGCTGGTTCTTATCCTGCGGTATTTCTATCTTCTTTTCAACCTATACAGGTGCTAAAAGGTCGTTTTTCACTGAAAGGGGGAAGTTTAAGAAACGGTTTGGTAGTGTTTCAATTTGCAAGCTCCATCATATTAATTATTGGCACTATCATCATTTATCGGCAAATTAATTACATCAAAAACAAAAGCTTAGGCTATAATAAAGAGCAAATTCTAATTATTAACGATGCCTATGCCCTTGAAAAACAAGCCGTTAGCTTTAAAGATGAAGTACTAAAAATCAATGGAATAAAGTCGGGCACACTTTCGGGTTATTTACCAACGCCGTCCAACAGAAGCAATGGCAGCAAATGGCCTGAAGGTCACTTTGATATGAAGCAAGGTGTAATGACCCAAAACTGGGAAGTTGATTATGATTATTTGAAAACATTTGACATGAAAATAGCACAAGGTCGTAATTTTTCAAAAGAATTTGGCACTGATTCAATGGGTGTTATTATCAATGAAACTGCGGCCAAAAACTTTGGATTTGGTGAAAATGCCATTAATAAAGGGATTTTGACTTTAAAAGGTAATTATGGAAATGAAACCGAAACCTATCGAGTAATTGGTGTGGTGAAAGACTTTCATTTCGAATCGATGAAAAGTAAAATCGATGCTATTTGTATGTTTTTAAAAACTAGTCGTGGCAATGTGTCTTTCAAGTTGGATAAAAATGCTGAGCTAGCTGGCACTATCAAACAAATTGAAAAAAAATGGTCTCAAATGGCACCTGGGCAGCCTTTTACTTATGAATTTATGGACGAAAGCTTTGACAATGTTTACAAAAAC
>JANMZR010000023.1:0-19165 GCA_031383555.1 Cytophagaceae bacterium
TCCAACCTTTTTTTACTACCAAACCAACTGGGCAAGGCACAGGTTTGGGGCTTTCACTCGCCTATGATATAGTGACCAAAGGGCATGGCGGGACTTTGGAAGTAGAAAGCAAAGAAGGAGAAGGGGCTGAGTTTATTGTGAAACTGCCAATTGTCTGAATCACAGATGAATGGGATTAAAAGATTACACAGAATATAATAAGCAAAATAAAATCAGTGAAATCCATAAATCCTTTTAAATCTGTGATTCAGACAAATTATGATATTGTAACCAAATGACACGTGGAGGTGATTGAATGCAAGAGTATTGAGGGAGGATTGGCTTGATATATTATCAAACTACCTATTAATTATGAGTAATTGTGATTTTCTAAAAAAGCTCTAATTCCTTCAAAACTGGACAGAATATAATTTTCAATATAAGCGTTTCCTTGATAATTGGCTAGTTTTTTGGCAGGCAAAATATCCAATAATTTGGTTTCATGTAATATACCCACCTCATCCGCTAGTTCGATCGCATCTAATAAATCGTGGGTTACAAATAAGCAGGCAATCCCTTCATTTTTAATGAGTTGGCTCAATGACCTCTTTAATTTTTGTTTGTTAATATTGTCTAAATTGCTAAAGGGTTCATCCAGTAAAAGCACTTTAGGTACATCGGCGATGGCTTTGGCTATTGCTGTTCTTTGTTTCTCCCCACCTGAAATATTTTTGGGTAATTTGTCAGACAAATGACTGATATGTAGTGCTTCCAATAATTCTGTAACTCGTTCATTTTGATACTCTTTGGTATAATTTCGAATAGAATAAGCTATGTTTTCCCAAACTGTAAAATTCGGATTTAACCGATAATCTTGCGCCACTAACTTTACTTCATGATGGCCGGCTATTAACTTTGATTTTGGGCCATCAATCAATTCATTTTCCAAATATATTTCACCAGATTTTGCCTGTAAAAAACCTGCCACCACATGTAATAAAGTCGATTTGCCAGCACCTGATTCACCAATTATAGCAAGTATTTCACCAGCATTCACTCGGAAATTCAAATTTTCAAATATTATTCTTTCAAAAAATATAGCGGATAGATTTTTAACCTCGATTACAGTCATTATTTTTTAAGTGAATTCATCTTTTAGCCAAAAAATATTGGTTATTTTTGTAAAGTTAATATAAAATGATGTTATTCGCAGAACCCTGCGGGGATGATTGATGCTAGATGTTCGTATAAAATAAAAACATTCATCAATTCCTAAACCTAACATCTAGCATCTAACATCTAATATCTAACACCTAACATCTAAAATCCAACATCTAAAATCTAACATCTAAAATCTAACATCTAACATCTAACATCTAAAATCAAATGCTACTACTTGGCATCGACCTCGGTACTTCCTCCATCAAAGTTTCAATAGTTGACTCAACCAACGGTAAAGTTGTTTCATCTTCACAATACCCTGATATTGAGACAGCTATCGATTCTCCAAAAGCAGGCTGGGCGGAGCAAGACCCCGAATTGTGGTGGAAAAACACGCAATTGGCAATTAAAAAAGCAATTGCTTCTAACAGTTTTGATGCGCACCGTATTGGTGCCATCGGTATTTCCTATCAAATGCATGGTTTAGTAGTAGTTGATAAAGAAAATAAACCTTTGCGCCCATCCATTATTTGGTGTGACTCAAGAGCGGTTGGGCAAGGTCAAAAGGCATTCGAAGCAATAGGCGAGGAGCGTTGTTTAAGTCATTTGTTAAACTCTCCGGGCAATTTTACAGCCTCAAAACTGGCTTGGGTAAAAGAAAATGAACCTGAAATATATGCCAAAATCGATAAAATTATGTTGCCCGGCGACTACATAGGTTTAATGCTAACTGGTGAGGCAACTTGCTCAAATTCAGGGCTTTCTGAGGGAATTTTCTGGGATTTTAAATCAGATACTATCTCAGAAGATATTCTAAATTATTATGGATTTCCTCATTCATTTTTCCCAAAACAAAAGCCTGTTTTTTCTGAACATGGACAACTTAACGCAATTATTGCGGGTAATTTAGGGTTAAGGGCAGGCATTCCTGTAAGCTATAAAGCTGGCGACCAACCTAATAACGCCTTGTCGCTCAATGTATTAGAGCCTGGCGAAGTAGCAGCAACAGCCGGTACGTCTGGAGTAGTTTATGCAGTGACCGACCAAGTGGCTTACGACCCACAATCACGGGTGAACGCCTTCGCCCACGTCAATCACAAAATGCAGAATAATGAAAATCGTTTAGGCGTTTTAATGTGTATCAATGGCACAGGAATATTAAATCGATGGCTAAGAGATAATTTTGGAAACGGCCATAACTATCAGCTAATGAACGAGATGGCTTCCAGTGCGCCTATCGGTTCAGCAGATTTACAGGTAATTCCTTTTGGAAATGGGGCTGAACGAATATTCAATAATAAAACAATTGGTGGAAAATTCTCAAATATTGACTTCAATATTCACAACCAAAGCCATATATTCAGAGCAGCTCAAGAAGGTATTGCTTTTTCATTAAAATACGGCATGGATATTATGGCTTCTACAGGAAATGCACCCAAAATAATTAGAGCAGGAAAGGCCAATATGTTTTTGAGTAAATTATTTGCAGAAACTCTTGTAAACATCGCCAATGTTCCTGTTGAAATGTACGATACCGACGGCGCAAAAGGGGCAGCTTTAGGAGCAGGAATTGGAATTGGGTATTTTAAAAACCCTAAAGAGGCATTTGTTAATATGGAGAAATTGGCTGTTATTGAGCCAAATCCATTACAATTAGCTGAATATGAGGCTGCATATGAAAATTGGAAAATGGAATTGGCTAAGAATTTGTAAAAACAATTCAACTACAAAAAAGTTTACTTTACAGCTATATAACAATTCAACACTATAACATTTCAATAACACAATAATAAAACAATTCAAAACTCAATGAAAAAACTAATTTTAATCAACCTATTGGCATTTAATATATTTGCACAATCACCTAATAATGAAGCGTTTAATAAATTTTTGGTAGATGCCTTCGAAGAAGGTGTTCAATATTCCCCTTTTTCTGCCACCTCTATTGGCGACAACCGTTTTAATGATAAATTGTATGTAGAATTTACCGATACTTACCAAAATATGTTGGATGAAAAGACTAAAAGAAATTTACAAGGACTGGCGAAGTTTGACCGTGCTACGTTGAATGAAAATGATCAATTGAGTTATGATATTTACAAATATCAACTAGAAAGGAGTTTGGAAAACAGCAAGTACCCTACCAATCGAATCCCTTTTAACCAAATGTTTTCTTTTCCGCTCAGCTTTGCACAGTATGGAAGTGGAAAAGTAACTCAACCTTTTAAAACAGTTAAGGACTATGAAAACTGGCTTTCTAGAGCCAATAATTTTCCAGTTTGGGCAGATAGTGCCATTATTTATATGCGCAAGGGAATAGCGGAGAAAATAGTTTTACCTAAAAGTTTGGTTAAAAAAATGGTAGGCCAAATGAAAGGATTTGTTACCAATAATGTATCAAAGTCACTATTTTGGGGTCCTATTGAAACAATGCCAGCAATCTTTTCAGAGCAAGACAAAAATCGTTTTACCCAGGCCTATACCCAATTGATTATGGGTAAAATAGTGCCGGCTTATGAAAAATTAGGTAATTTTTTAGAGAATGAATATATGCCAAGAGCTGGCGACCATCATGGAATTGGCTCATTACCAGGAGGTGCAGCTTGGTACAACAATAATTTAGTACAAATAACCACCACCAATAAAACCGCCGACCAGATATTTAAAACCGGACTTTCTGAAGTGAAAAGGATCAGAAAAGAAATGGAAAAAGTGAAAAAATCAGTTGGCTTTAAAGGAACGCTGGAAGCGTTTTTTGAATATATGCGTACCGACCCTAAGTTTTTCCCCTACAATACAGCAGAAGAAATAGTGGCTGCTTATACTGCTATTGAAGCACAAATTAACCCAACTTTGGCTCGATTGTTTTTGTATAAGCCTAAAACAGCTTTTGAAGTTCGCCAAACTGAGGCATTTAGAGCCGCTTCAGCAGCCGCCCAATACAATGCAGGCTTAGCAGATGGCAGCAGACCCGGTATATTTTATGTGCCTATAATTGATCCAAAAACTACACCAGTACGTGAAAGTTTGTTCATTCATGAGGCTGTTCCTGGCCATCATTATCAAGTTATGTTACAACGTGAAAACGAATCATTGCCTCAGTTTCGCAGATATGGAGGCTACACTGCCTATTCCGAGGGCTGGGGTTTATACTCTGAAAGTCTTGGAAAAGAGCTTGGTTTGTACTCGGATCCTTATCAATATATGAAAGCACTTGGTGACGAAATTCATAGAGCAATTCGCCTAGTAGTGGATCCAGGTTTGCATGCCAAAGGCTGGACACGTGAGCAAGCAATTAAATATATGGTTAATAATGAGCCTATTTCAGAGCCTGCCGCCACTGCCGAAATTGAAAGGTATATGGCAATTCCGGGCCAAGCCACAGCTTATAAAGTTGGCTCAATGAAACTTTTGGAACTTAAAGCCAAATATAAAAAGCAACTGGGCAGCAAATTCAATATTGCCGAATTTCACAATCAAGTGCTCAAAGACGGCTCTATGCCTTTGGCTATTTTAGAGGCAAAAATGGATGCTTGGGCTAAAACTGTGAAGTAAAATATTTTTATTTTTTTGGAGCAAAACATCACGGCTTTTTACTAGCTTGGTACCCGTTCGCAGAATCCTGTGGGCTATTCATTTCAATACCATGCAAAAAAAGCATGGTATTAGCATTCCTATCGGGGCTAGTAACCTGCTTTTTTGGCTTATTCATAATTCTATTTTTACGGTTTACGATTATACACAAAATAAACATCACCCAAACCTTGGTCAAACTTCATCAAAAGTTCAAAATTAGGATCTTTTTTTATGCTTTTTGTTAACAAAATGTCTATTTTGTTTTCTTTAATCAAAGTCTCAATTTCTTTATAAGTTTGGCAATGTAACGGCGAAATAGCATTTTCAGGTAAATCCGAATTGTCATCAAATAGATATACCATTTTTGTATTAGGCTTATTTTCAGGTGTTTGATGGATGGAAATATTGGCAGCGGCAGACTTTATGTTTTCTTCGTCAAACATAAAACTTTGAAGTAAAATAGTATCAAAACTACTTTTTTGTTCGTTTTTATTAGGGAATAATTTATTTAATTTATTGCTCCTTCTTTCCATATTATTTAGCAAATCATATTCCAATTCAAAAGATTTTTTATTTCTACTTTCAGCAAAAAGCACATCCCACTGCTCAGGAATAGCCATTGATTTATATATATTTTCAGATTTTAACCAATTAATTGCCTCAAAATAATTCATTGGATTTCCTTTTCTACTTCCATTATAATTGACATAAATATTTGAAAATAAAATGATAAAAAATACTGGGTAAAATAGGATTGATTTTTTTGATATTAGTATCGAAATCCCAATAGCAACCAACACATAAAAGAAAGGTAATAATGGTGCAATATGGGTTGTAAATACAACGGGAGCGCTCAATGTTGAATGTAAATAAAATAAACTTAATCCTATTAAAATACAAATTTCTATTTTTGGTAAAAAAACATTTTTCCATAAAGAGAATATTCCCAATCCTGCAAAAATAGTATAAAATGGAATAAATATATTTTGTTTTATCTCATTGATTATAAATTGTTTATTATAAAAACTATTCATTTCTTGGTGCCTTTTACTAATAATATTACCCAAAAAAGCCTTCATAAACAAAAATGAATTGGTAAGTAAATAGGGGTTTAATGTTAGTAATAAAACAAAGAATAATACAAGTAGAAAAATATTTGAACGAAAGGATATTTTACTTTTCTTGATAAAAATTATATAAAACAAATAGGGGGCTAAAAACAAATAAACCGTTCTAAAACTTACTAAGAAAGCAAACACAATTACTACTAATATTTTTTGAGAAAAGCGATCAAAATCATTTGAAAAAGCTATTGAAAAAAAGTAAACGGTCAACAAAATTGCAATGGAGTCGGGTCGAACTAAAGAAGTAGTACTTATTAAGGTTTGGGAGCCTAATAATATTCCGAAAAACAGTTGTAAACCTAATATATTACTACTAAAAAGGCTCGATTTCTTAAAATTCTTAAATGATAAAACAGCCAAAACAACAACCACAATAAACTGAAAAATACGGCCATATACCAAATAGGCAGGCTTATTGAGTAAATAGTTATAAACTTCTATATCAAATACTTCAAAGAAATTTAGGCTAGAATTTCCCAATAAAGTTTGGGTAATAAAACTTGAAACCGCAAATATTCCAATCAAAACATAGTAAAATAAAACCATCGGACTTGCAGGCCACTCAAGGCAACGTGAAGGCAAACCATACCACGCAAATACGCCCGAATCAGTTATCATAAACTCGTCATTAGGAATATAGAAATCACCTTTAGGGAGGTTATAGAACGACAAATAATAAAAACCTAAAGCAAAGAATAGAATTGAAATGATAAAATATAGACTTGAATTAGGTATTGAGATATCTTTTATACGATTCATTTCAAGGAGAAATTGAGAATAATATTCAAATTTAGCATAAAAAAAATAGCCACCCTTGCAGAGCAACTATTTTTGTACCTAGAGTTTAAATACAAAACAGTTTTACAAATCGTAATTAATCTTTTTAAAATTACCCATATGAGTATTGGTTATTTAAAATATACTTTAAAATAGAGCATTTTATTAATTTTATTAAAAAATATTAATAACTTATTAAAATATTTTATTAAGTTATTAATTTTATTGTTATATTTGCTTAAGTAACTATTAAGATATTAATAAACCATTTGTCTAGTGAAACTTTAAACTTTATTAAATGGAACAAAAATTAAACATCATTAAGCTTTTATTCTATTCTGGTCAATTGACGATTGCAGAATTATCGCAAACTCTACAAAAAAGTTTACCCAATATGACTAAAATGTTGGAAGAATTGGTAGAAGAAGGGTTTGTTTTAGAAACAGGGCTAGCCCCTTCTACTGGAGGTCGGCGTGCATTAAAATATTCCCTAAAAAATGATGCATTTTATATCGTATCGGTATCAATGGATCAATTATTTACTCGTATTGCAATTTTTAACTTGAATAGAGAGCATTTAACTCAGATTGAAAAATTTGACTTGCCTTTAAAAGATAATGAGAGTGCTTTAGGCCAATTAGTAGATAATATTGAGCAGGTTATAGGGAATTCAGGAATTAGAAAAAGTAAAATTTTAGGCATTGGTATTGGAATGCCAGGCTTTATTGATGTAAAAAAAGGTATTAACTATTCTTTTCTAAATTACAATAGCCAAACTGAAAGCATGGTTGAATACATTTCTAATAAGATTGACTTACCTGTTTCTATTGATAACGATTCCAGTTTAATAGCGCTTGCAGAGCAACGATTTGGTATTGCAAAAGGAACAAATAATACAATGGTTATAAATATGAGTTGGGGTGTTGGTTTAGGTATTTTGATAAATGGTGAATTGTACAGAGGAGATAATGGTTTTGCTGGAGAGTTTAGCCACATACCACTATTTACAAATAATAAATTGTGTAGTTGTGGAAAAACCGGTTGCTTGGAAACTGAAACATCACTTTTAGTTTTAATTGAGAAAGCAAAACTGGCCATTCAAGAAGGGAGAAGTTCTAAAATATTGGAAATTGATTTCAATAATATTGAACTTGCTTATAGTAAAATCATAAAATTTGCGATTGAAGGTGATAGCCTTGCTGTGGAGCTTTTATCAGAAATTGGATATCAAATTGGCAGAGGAATATCTATACTTATTCACTTATTAAACCCTGAGCTAATAGTGTTAAGTGGTAAAGGAGCAATAGCAGGCCATATTTGGCAAACGCCAATACAGCAAGCATTAAATGAATTTTGTATACCAAGGCTTGCTGCAAATACTAAAATAAAGATTTCAAATATAGGTTTTGACGCAGAACTTATAGGAGCTGCCTCACTTGTAATTGAAAATATAAACATTGATCGAATTGTGTATAAAATGACCGCTTAATTTATATTCAAGAATGGACTGCAAGGTGCAATCCAAATTATTAACAATTTAAATAGATTTTTTATGAAAAAACATCTTACATTTTACAAATTTCTGTTTTTCATCTTACTTCCATCCTTCTGCCATGCTCAGGCTGTAATGCTAAAAGGGAAAGTCACAGAAGCAAATGGAACGCCACTCTATGGGGTGAATATCCTCATAAAGGGTACTAATAAGGGCACCATTTCAAATGAAAAAGGCGAATACGCCATCAATGCCAACAAGGGCAACACTATTATTTTTAGTTATATCGGGTTTATTGCAAGTGAAATTGTTGTTGGTAATTCAGATGTAGCTAATTTAAGCCTAAAAGCTGATGCCAATGCTCTTAGTGAAGTAGTTGTTACAGCATTAGGGGTAAAACGGGAAGCCAAAACAATAGGCTATGCAATTCAGCAAATAAAAGGAGAGGATATCACTAAAAGTACCCCTGTTGATATAGCCCAAGGTTTGATGGGAAAGGTAGCAGGTTTGCAAATAAACACAAGCAATGGCTTAGATAACGCTTCAAGTAGAATTGTAATCCGTGGAAATAATAGCCTTTTTGGCAATAACCAGCCTTTAATTGTGATTGATGGGGCTATTTTAGATAATAAAAGCCTTAGCCAGTCAAATACTGAAAATAGTTTAGGGGGCTACCAAGATTGGGGTAACTATCTTAGTTATATGAATATGGACAATGTTCAGGATATTTCCGTATTGAAAGGACCAAATGCTGCTGCACTTTATGGGGCTAGAGGCGCCAATGGGGTATTATTAATAACTTCTAAAAAAGGTACTGTCAAAAAAGGAATTGGGTTAGATTATACCATGTCTAACACATTTACTAATGCCTTTAGATTTACCGAAGTTCAAAATGAATTTGGTGGAGGTTTTGCATCTGCACTCTGGACAGCCGATCCAAAGCTTCCTAAAACAGCTACTGGCGAAAGTTATGTGCCTACATTGTATCCTTCAAGTTGGGTAGGTAATGCACTTGCTACCAATGGAACTGGTATAGAATCATCACACGGCCCAATTCCGGGCGGCCTTAATACTTGGGATCAGTTTAGCTGGTATGGTGCAGGGTCGTCTTGGGGTCCGAGATTAGATGGAACAGTAGCCAGATGGTGGAATGGTGAGCTGAGGCCTTATTCTCCGCAACCAAATAACCGAGAATATATGTTTCAACAAGGTAGCCAAAACACCCATAACCTAGCTTTTTCTGCAGCAAATGATTTTGGTTCAATAAGGCTTTCATCTTCTTTAACAAATATGTTTTCACCAGCGCCCAATGTTGGCAGTAAAAATATTAACTTTTCATTAGGGTCAAATATTAAAATTTCTAGGTCGCTAAGTGCTGAAGTATCAGCTGCTTATAACAATATAAATAGGCTAAATACTCCAGAAATTGGCACAAATAACTCTTGGACAAAATTCATGATATATGGAATGTCTCGAGAATACCAGCCCTTAGAAAAAGATTTGTATAAAAATGCAGACGGGTCAAAAAATATTTTCCCCGGCTCTTATCCTCATGCTGAATATTCAAGAGATCTTTTTTGGTCAATTTACGAGCGTAATGAACGATTAATACGAGATGAATTTCTTTCAACCATTAAATTGAATGCCGAAATTACCCCATGGCTCAACGGTTTTGTAAGAACTTCGTTAAATTTAATAGGCACAAATTTTGAGAAGAAATTTACTACCACAAATCCTGACAAAATAAATGGAGGCGCATTTGCAAAAACGGTAGCCAAAGACAATGTAGTGAATAATGACATAATGCTTACTGCTCATAAAGAAAACCTATTTGGTAAAAAATTAAATATAAGTGCCTCAGGTATGTTTAATACTTACTCTAATGGTTCTGTAGGTATTTCAGGCTCAAATTATGGAACATTTGCAGTACCAAATGTTTACTCGCTTTCTAATTATATTGATATTAATAGAACTTCAATGAAGGAGCAGCGATACGATGTGAAGTCTCAAGCACTATTAGGAATTTTAAATTTGAGTTATAATGATTATCTATTTTTAGATATCACTGGACGAAACGACATAAATTCAACATTACCAAAAAATAATAATAGCTACTTTTACCCATCAGCCAATGCTGCCTTCATATTTACAGAAGCATTAGGCATGGATAATACCAAAAATGGACTTTCTTATGGAAAGGTTAGACTGGCCTATGGTAAAAGCGCCAATGCCACTGAACCTTACCAACTTGATGCTACCTATAATGTGGGTAATTTTGGAGGCCAATCCACAAATTCATTTCCTAGCATAATACCACCATATAATTTAAGATTCCAAACTTCAGAATCATTTGAAGCAGGTCTTAGCCTAGGTTTCTTAAAAGATAGAATTAATGTTGATTTAACCTATTATGATATTTTAGCTGAAAATCAAATACTTCAAGCCGCCTTGCCAGCTTCATCTGGTGCCAATTTGGTAACATTTAACTCAGGTAAATTGAAAAATAAAGGTATAGAGGCTATAATTAATGCTAATTTGATACGTAGCTCCAAACTAACATGGAATTCAACGCTCAATTTTGCTAGAAATGTAAATGAAATTGTTGAACTAGCCGATGGTGTAAAAGAGCAATGGCTAGGAGATGTTTTTGGCACATTAGGTGTAGTAATGAAGGTAGCACCTGGTCAAAAATATGGGGCTATTTATGGTACTGACTTTTTGTTGGACAAACAAGGTCGTAAGCAAGTTAAAAACATATATGACCCAACTACCAAAGCCGTAATAGGCACAGAATATCTTATCACAAATGAACAAGTTGAAATTGGAAACGCCATGCCGAAATTTACAGGTGGATGGAACAATTCAATCAAATACCAACGTTTCATGCTTAATTTCTTGGTAGATTTTAAAGTAGGTGGTGATATTTACTCAGTTGATCACGCCACAGCTACAGGTAGTGGCCTTACTTTAGAAACACTCAAAGAGCGTAATGGGGGTGGATTACCCTATACTTATCCTGATGGAACTAAAGCCAATCATGGTGTAATATTAGAAGGGTATAATGTCAGCGACGAAAAAGAAAATACTCGTGTAGTTAATTATCTATATAAATATGGAAATATGTATGCAGGTTGGTCACATCTGAACCGCCCACGAAGTTTATCTGTTTTTGAAAATTCTTGGGCAAAAATGCGTGAAGTATCACTTACTTATGATTTACCCGAGATGCTAGCCGCCAAAACTAAGATATTTCAAGGATTATCTTTAACCCTAACTGGTCGTAATTTATTTTACCTATATTCATCTTTGCCAGATCAGCTTAACCCTGAGGCTATTAATGGAACTGGTAATGCGCAAGGTCTTCAATGGTCTGCTTTTCCAAGTTTCCGATCATTAGGTTTTACCATTAGAGCTAGGTTTTAAAACTTTAAAAAAAAATAAAAATGAAAAATATACAAAAAATAAAACTATTCGCCTTAATAATATCATCTGTATTTATACTTTCTTCATGCGAAAAAGATTTTGGTGATATTAATAAATCATGGGACGCCAAAGTGTATGATCCCAACATACCTGCCTTATTTAACAGTATTGCAGCAAGTACAGCTGCTCCAAATGGAACTGGCAATCTTTTAACAGCCTGGATTTACCAAAACTCCCAGCTAGCAGCTATGTATGCTGCCACAGGTTTTAGAATGGATAACTTTTCGGCACTTTATTGGAATAATTATTATGGCTCACTAGCCAATTTTAGAAAACTGGAAGAGTTAATAGATACTGATAAAAATGCTGCAAATATGACAAATGTAAAGGCCATGGCAAAAACACTAATGGCGTATAACACACTTAAAACTACCTTTATGTATGGCGATATGCCTTATTCAGAAGGTGGTAAAGCGTTTACTGGAGCTCAATTTTTTCGACCGAAATACGATTCACAAGCCGAAATAGTTAAGGCAGCTTTAACAGATTTGAAATGGGCAGTTGATAATTTATCAACAAATGCAAGCCAAGTGAATTTAGGTGCCAAAGAAACAATATTTGCAAATGACGTGACAACTTGGCTGAAATTCGCCAATTCTTTACGACTTCGTTATGCAGTAAATATTCAAAGGAAAGATGCTGCTTTTGCCAATTCCGTTATTTCTGAAGCTTTGGCAAAGCCTCTTCTAAGCCCCTCTGACAATTTGGGCCTATATCCAAGTAAAATTTTGAATTATCAAAACGATAGAGGTGGGTGGTATAGGGGCAACTCATATGTGAGAATGGGATCTACCATGTGGTCAGCTATGGCTAGTAACGAAAATTCGGACGGATCAGGAATTTATGACTTACGATGCAAAATATTCTTTGAACCTAATAGAGCTGGCAAATGGGCCCCTTTTCCACAAGCACCCTCTAACTCAACGCCCACAGAAATTGGTAATAGTGTGCCGAATGACCCTTATGATGAATCTCGCTTAAAAGATTATGCAGTAGCTGGGAATTATAATTATTCACCCTTAAATTTTTATTATATTGTTGATAGAACAATTCCTCAACTTTTTATCTCGGGTTCTGAAGTAAGTTTCTTGAAAGCAGAAATTTATAATAAAGGGTTAGGTGTCGCAGCCGACCAAGCAAAAGCTAAATCATTTTACGTAGAAGGAATTACAGAGTCTGTAAAATTTTGGCATAAAACAGCTAATGGTTCTAGCGTTTGGGTAGTGAATAAACCAAGTATTGAGCCTACTAAAGAAGATCTTGACAAAATGCTCAATAATGCGGCAATATCTTACAGTGCCAGTCCTGCTACTGCGATAAATCAGATATATAAACAACACTGGATAGCACTTTTTCATCAACCATTTGAGGCTTGGGATCTTACACGCCGCACCAATTATGCTACCCCAAATACGCCACTTTTACCTACAAGCCCTGGCTTCAATATGCACAAAATGATTTATCCGCAAAGTGAAATTGATGGGAATTTTACAAACTGGAAATCAATAACTGGTGGTACTGATACACAAAGTATGAAACCTTGGTTTATGAATTAATAAAAATATCGGGTAAACAGATTGAATTTTAGTTATTTAAAATTGCAATTTTTAAACAGTAGTGGCTTCAGAGTTGCTACTGTTTTTTTTTAGAACCAAAGTCAATAAAACACTAAACATCCCAAAAAGAAAACAACAAAAAATCCTAACTAATTGAAAACAAATAGTTAGGATTATTTTTGTACCCCTGTTTTCGTTTCTGGGACACCCACTCAAAAATCGAATAATTCTGCCAAAGCTTTTTGTTCGTCTTTGAGGTATAGTGTTTTGTTAAATATCTCTTTTGACCAAGGGTGAATTATTCTTATTGACATTATTGTTTTTGCTATATCTATTACTTTTTCTGGACTTAAATCTGATTTTTTTAGCTTCAATTGTCGTTCCAATTCTTTGTAGATTTTGTATGCCACAAAGGTTATGCAAATATGAGCCTCAATTCTTCGTCTGGCTTTATGGAATATCGGTCTTACTCGTAAATCAGTTTTGT
The DNA here is from genome assembly GCA_031383555.1 of Cytophagaceae bacterium. Taxonomy (GTDB): domain Bacteria; phylum Bacteroidota; class Bacteroidia; order Cytophagales; family Spirosomataceae; genus JANMZR01. Next base: position 13,636 of record JANMZR010000023.1, read on the forward strand.
TTATTCTTTATTCTAAAGGCCTTTTCGATTTGCCAAAGATGTCCATAGTTTTCCAATACATCCTCTTTGCTCAAAGTGGTATTGGTGATATACCCTTTTAATCCATCAAGGTTAGGACTAAAGTAGCCTTATTTATGGTTGCTGAGGCATTTTACAGTCAATTCTTTTGCACAAGATCATTTAGGTGAAAAATATGAAATGTATTATGGTACAAAACTAAAGGTAAATTTGCCTCAAAAATATTATGATAACTCTATCACAAAATATAATCCTAATATTTCGGATGAAGAAAAGTTTGTTTTTAGACCTACTAAAAAATTTGTAAAACAAAATGACAGCTTCCCTCTAATTAAATAGAACACAAAAATATAGAATTATTTGGTACTTGACACGTTTAGTGTTACATTTGTTATATGATTATTAATTATAGATCCGAAGGGTTAGAATTATATGCTACAAAAGGAGACCGTTCAAAATTGGCTCCTACCTATATTTCTAAAATTAGACTAAGCCTAACTCGTTTGGATGCAGTTACTAGTCCTGAGCAAATGAATCAGCCAGGATATGACTTTCATTCTTTAAAAGGAAATTATAAAGGATATTATGCTGTAAAGGTTTCTGGAAATTGGCGGCTAATATTTCGTTTTGAAAATGAAAATGCTTACGATGTAGATTATTTAGACTATCATTAAACATAAAAAACATGGCAATATTTAATCCAGCTCACCCAGGTGAGTTAATTAGAGAAACAATAGAAGGTATTCGTGAAGAAAAGGGTGAAAAGTTAACAATTGAACAAATTGCTAACTTTTTGGGAACCACAAGAAAAACTTTATCAGCTTTAATAAATTGCAAACAAAGTGTTAGCCCAGAAATGGCCATTAGACTAGAAGCAGGTTTCCCTAACACATCGGCTGAATTTTGGTTAAAGGTTCAAGAAGCTTATGATTTATCATTAGCAAGACCAAAAGTAGACATTAGCCGAGTTATACCACTTTGGAAAACTTCAATGGAAATTCAATTAGAAAATTGATTATTCTGTATCACAAAACGACAATTAACTATCAATTTATTTTATAATATTTAAAAGCTATTTTCTTTAATTCTTACTTGCTCTTTAAATAAATATTGAAAAGCTTAACGTGATTTTTAGTTACTTTTCATCAAAATATAACGAAAACTTCCTGTTCATTTTTTTATTTTTCAGGAGCAAGAAGATTTTGCAAAATATTCAGTAAAACAATAGTCAACAAAAAATCCTAACTAATTGATAAACAACTAATTAGGATTATTTTTGTACCCAGAGCCGGAGTCGAACCGGCATGCCAGTGAAGGCGATGGTGTTTGAGACCATTGCGTCTACCAATTCCGCCATCTGGGCATTTGCGTGGGCAAAGGTAGTAATTTTTGGTTAATTGAAAAACTTAAATTTAGATTTTTTTTCTAAAAAGAAATTCTCTATTATTTTTTATTTTTCTCTTTCTAATTTCTCTTTTCTAATTTCTTAAATCTAATTTCAAAAATTTAAATCTAACATCTAAAATCTAATTTCTAACATCTAAAATCTAATTTCTATTTACTCATACCTCAAGCTCTCGATAGGATCTAACCTTGAAGCTTTTATAGCTGGGTAAATCCCAGAAATAACGCCAACGGTAATTGAAATTAATATTCCAACTATCATCCAAACCCAAGGTATGATAAAAGTCGCTTGTTTTGAGCCAGGACTGCTAATAAGTTTCGCTATCAAGTTGCCGATTGATATTCCCAAAACTAATCCGCCTATTCCTCCAATTATACAAATAACTATTGCTTCTATTAAAAACTGTTGTCGTATTCGAGTTGGCGTTGCACCTAATGACTTTCTTATACCGATTTCACGAGTTCGTTCCGTTACCGATACCATCATAATATTCATTAAGGCAATGGATGCGCCTAAAAGTGTGATAAAACCAATGCCAAATCCTCCAATTCGCAAATATCCAGTTATTTTTTCGAATTCCTGAGCAAAGGAATCAGCTCTTTCTATCTGAAAGGAATCGGGCTTCCCAATGGGATCTTTCCTTATTAAACGCATCACGCCTGTTGCTTCTCCCATAATACCGTCTAAATCAGTAATATTTGGTACAGAGGTAGTTATGTCAAAAGTTAGGCTTCTTTCTCCAGCATTATTTCGAGCAGCTTGCATAGGTAAAAGGATAAAACGGTCTGCGTCTCCACCATTCATACTTCCTTTTTTCTCTAAAACTCCAATTATTTTGTACTTCATACCCATAGACGTTATCTCCTTATTAATCGGGTCCACCTTTTCAAATAATAAGGCTTTCAAATCAGCACCAATTAAAGCCACATTCATGGCAGATTCTAAATCGTTGCTAGTGAAATTTCTTCCGTTTTCAAGTACATAGCCTTTTATGCCCAAATAATTTTCATCAACTCCGATTACTTGAGTATTTGGGTTGGTCTTTTTTGACTGAAATTTTACTTCTGAAGTTCTTGATGATACGGTGGATACACTTATAACTGCATTATAACCAAACCTTTCTTTATAGGCCATTGCTTCTCTAAAATCAATAGCTGGGGTTATTTTTTCACTTTTTCCGCTTCGACGCCTTCTAAAAAATTGTTGGCTTTTAATATCGAAGCTATTAGCTCCAAGGCTTGCAAAATTATTATCGACAGAACTCTGAATACCGTCAATTGCCGTTAAAATGCCTACCAAGGAAGTTATTCCTATCGCAATAATTAAGGCGGTAAGTACTGTACGAAGCATGTTTGAGCGTATTGACCTCAAGCCTTCTTTTATATTTTCAAGTATATTCATTTAGAAATGGGCAAAAAGTAAGAAATTTCCTGTATTTTCGTTGTTATTTTATTGAAAAATAATTTAGTGTTTTCTACATAAAAATTTAACAGAAAAATTGAACGTAAATTTCCAATATCCTAAGCGAAATCTCAAACCAATGGTACGCTTTATAATTCCGTCCATCATTTTTTTAATGTTTTCAGGCCAAATAAACGCCTCAAAGCTATTTATTCCTATGGATGAAAGCCAAAAAAATCATTTGAAAGCCTATGGCATAGCCTATTGGGTAATAAAAAATTATGATATTGAGGTAGATTGGCTTCTTAACTATCGAGGCGGTAGTTTTATGTTGCCACAAAGTCAACGCTTTGAAAATGAGTGCGTTGTAAGAGGCGTGAGCTATCAAGTAATATCTGATGCAGAAGGCGCTCAAATAGAAATGCTATTGGCTCAAGGCGATGTAAATATGGATTTAGTTAAGCTTCAAAAACCGCCAAAAGTTGCCGTTTATTCTCCGAAATCAGCAAATCCATGGGATGATGCCGTAACCATGGTGATGAAATATGCCGAAATTCCTTTTGATATAATTTATGACCCAGACGTATTGGCTGAAAAGCTGCCAGAATACGATTGGTTGCATTTGCATCATGAAGATTTCACGGGACAGATGGGTAAATTTTTCCAATTTAAAGATCAAGAATGGTATAGAAAAGCGTTGGATGAAGATAGAAGTAACACCACAAAATTTGGCTTTAGTAAGGTTTCAGAATTGAAATTAGCCGTAGCCAAAAAGATAAAGGGTTTTGTGGCTGGTGGTGGTTATATGTTTGCAATGTGCACAGCAACAGATACTTACGATATTGCCTTGGCAGCTGAAGGTATCGATATTGTGGATCGTTTTTATGATGGCGATGGTGCAGAAAAAGATGCTGACAAAAGACTTAATTTTGATAATTCGTTTGCCTTTCAGGACTATAACCTTTACCAAAACCCCTATTTGGTTGAGTTTTCTACAATTGATACTTATCCAAATTTTGACAATGGAAGAAATAGGCCTGTAAATGAAAGGAATGATTTTTTTAACCTATTTGAATTTTCGGCAAAATGGGATCCAATTCCAAGTATGCTTACTCAAAACCATGTTAATACCATAAAAGGTTTTATGGGCCAAACCACCTCTTACCGAAAAACACTTATAAAGCCAGAAGTTATTATTTTGGCAGAAAACAAAGCACTTGGTGAAGCCAGATACATTCATGGTACCGTCGGAAAGGGCTTTTGGAGTTTTTATGGCGGTCATGACCCGGAAGACTATCAGCATCAAATAGGAGAGGAGCCAACCGATTTAAATTTACACCCCAATTCACCTGGCTATAGGCTCATTCTCAATAATATACTGTTCCCAGCTGCCAAGAAAAAGAAGCAAAAAACTTAATAGGTTTGAGGTATCAGAAATCAGGTATGAGGTATCAGGTGTGTTGATTATGGTTTATTGTAAAAACCATTCAAACATTTTTTATAATTGTATAAAAGAAATCTTAACCTGTTATCGATTTCGATAACTTGTCAAAACATACCTGATACTGAAACCCGATACCTGATACCCGATACCTGAAACCCGATACCTGATACCTCATACCTGATACCTGATACCTGATACCTGATACCCGATACCTGATACCTCATACCCATACCTAATTCCATGCAAAAAACTATAGTTATTATTGGTGGTGGTGCTTCCGGTTTTATGGCAGCAATTACTGCTGCAGAAGCAGATTCAACGTCAAAGATAATTTTATTAGAGAAAAATCGTGAGGTGTTAGGAAAGGTTAGAATTTCTGGCGGAGGTCGATGTAATGTGACAAATGTTGAAAAAAACCCTAAAAAATTCTCTAAAAACTACCCAAGAGGAAGTGCTTTTTTGCTCAATTTATTTAAACAATTTGATGCTCAAAATACTATCGATTGGTTTGGAAATAAGGGAGTTAGCTTAAATGACGAACCCGATGGAAGAATGTTCCCAATTACTAACAAATCAGAAACTATAGTTGAGTGCCTAATTGGTAATGCTCGTAAAAACAAAGTTGAAATTTGGACCAGTAGTGGAGCTAAATCAATCCAATTAATAGAAAATAACGAAAATGAAAGATTTGAAATTGAATTATTTTCAGGAGAAAAAATAAAAGCCTATTCGGTATTATATGCCGCTGGAGGTGCGCCTAGTATTTCGGGTTATAATATTTTGAAACCCTTTCATTTTCAAATAAATAACCCTGTTCCTTCTCTTTTTACATTTAATATTCCTGATTCTGATATCGAGGCAAGCGTTCGCCATTCTATCTATACCTTGCACAAAATCCGTTTTCCACTCGCGGGCGATTTCTTCGTCCATTTCCAGAATGTCCACGCCCAGATACGCGCGTTTGAAGACACCATACTTAATCAGGTCGTCGGCAATCTTTTTTGCCATGTAATAGTACCCACAGTAGTACCTGCCAAACTTAGTGTAGTGCCTGTTCCTGTACATAGTGGTGCCGTAGCCGCAGCCGAGGCTGTACCAACAAAGGCTGATGTTCCAATAGTAAATTGAACCGGACTTGCATAAAGAGAGGAACATGCACCACTGGTTCCTTTTGCTCTGAAATATACATTCTGAGTAATATTGGTAACCACATAACTTCCTCCTGTAGTACTGGTTGAAGTGGTACTAAATGGATTATTCAG
>JANMZR010000026.1:0-20676 GCA_031383555.1 Cytophagaceae bacterium
TTTCATATTTTTTTGGTTATATTTTAACAAAGAAAATTAAAAATGATTTTAAATTACACAGAACAGAAAGGTCAATTAATTCCAAAATAATTATTTTTTTAATATTTCTTTTAAGTATAATTTCTATTTTCATTCTTTTAATAATTGCAAGAAAGTTTTTTGATTTTAAAAGCAATATAAACTAAAGGAAGACCACGAAGTGGTCAAACTTGTCAATTGCCCCGAGAGAAACTCGTGGGACTTAAAAAAAACCTATGAAAAGAAGAGATTTCATCCAAAAATCAAGCCTAGCAGCTGTGGCTTTGGCAGTTAACCGCCCTCTCTGGGGGACGGGGGGTCAAATGGGCTTAGTAGTACACTCATATTCAGCACGTTATGGATCAAAAGTGGCAAGTCAGAAATATCCGGCTTTTAATTCAGCAGTTGATTTAATTGAACATTGCCATCAAATTGGCTCAGGTGGCGTTCAGGTGGTTGTGAAAGACTGGGCCACTGATTTCTCAAAAAAAGTGCGTGACTTGCGAGAAAAATATGACATGTATTTGGAAGGTTCTATTCAATTGCCAAAATCTTCCGATGCTGTTGGCCAATTCGAAAAAGATATTAAATCGGCTAAGGAAGCGGGGGCAACTATTATTCGAACAGTAAGTTTGGGTGGTCGCAGGTACGAAGTTTTTCATAAAAATGGCGAATATCAAGAATTCCAGAAAAAAGCAATCGAAGCGCTAAAATTATCCGAACCTATTTTGCGAAAATATAAAATGAAATTAGGTGTGGAAAACCATAAAGATTGGCGTGCCGAAGAATTGGTTTCGGCTTTGAAAGGCATTGATTCGGAATGGCTTGGTGTAACATTGGACTTTGGGAATAGCATCGCCCTTTTGGAAAATCCCATGCAGGTAGTAGAGAAACTGGCACCTTATGCAATAAGTGCACATATTAAAGACATGGCATTGGATGAATACCACAACGGCTTCCTTTTGGCAGAGGTTCCTATGGGTACTGGTATGTTAGACCTAAAAAAAATGGTAGAAACCTGTCAAAAATATAACCCGAATATCAAATTTAATTTGGAAATGATTACCCGTGATCCGCTCGAAATACCTTGTATATCAGCTGATTACTGGCCAAGTATGGAGGGGGTTCCTGCGCTGGATTTGGCCAATACTTTGAAATTGGTAAAAGATAGAAAAGTTACAAAACCAATTATGAAAATATCACCATTAAGTGCTGAAGAAAAATTGGCAATGGAGGAAAAAAACATTGTAGATTCGTTTAAATTTGCAAAAACGTTGGGTCTGTAAAAAATGGCAAAGAGGCAAAAAAGGCAAAGTGGCAAGGGGTTTAAAAAAATGAATCATATTATCTTCATGCAAAAAACTAACATCTAAAATCTAATATCTACATTAATGCTCCCAGGAATAAAATTATTTGATCTCAAAGGCCGTACAGCTATTGTTACCGGCGGCTCAAAAGGCCTTGGATTGGCCATGGCGGCAGGTTTAGCATCAGCGGGTTGTAATATTATGTTAGTGAATCGTTCTGAAAACGACGGCATTACAGCGGCAGTTGAGCTTGAAAAAAACTATAAAATACAAGCCATTTCATTTGCGGCAGACGTATCAAACGAAACCCAAATGGAAGCTATGGCGGCTAAAGCTATGAATGTATTTGGTAGAATTGATGTTTTAATAAACAGTGCTGGCATTAATATTAGAGGTGCAATTGACGAAATAAGTTATGCCGATTTCAATAAAGTTATGGATGTGAATGTGAATGGCACTTGGTTAGCTTCTAAAGCAGTGATTCCTTTTATGAAAAAAGCAGGTACCGGTAAAATCATTAACTTAGCCAGTACTTTAGGTTTGGTTGGCCTTGCTAATCGTACACCTTATAATGCCAGTAAAGGTGCTATTGTGAACATGACCAGAGGTTTAGGCCTCGAAATGGCTCCTTTCAACATTAATGTCAATGCCATATGCCCTGGCCCTTTTCTTACCGAAATGAATTATCCATTAAAGGATTCCGAAGAGTTTAAAAACTTTATAATAGGAGCTACAGCCTTGGGGCGTTGGGCAGAACTACCCGAAATACAAGGACTTGCCATTATGCTAGCCTCAGATGCCTCATCGTATATGTGCGGCTCAATTTTCACAGTGGATGGCGGCTGGACTGCCAAATAGTAATTTTATAAAAAAAGAACGCCTATGAAAACCTTACTCTTTTACAGCTTTTTACTATTTACGTTTATCTCTTGTACTCCGAAAGCTACTAGCCTTTTTAACGGAAAAGATTTCACAGGCTGGCATATCGATGTGCCAGCAATGGATACCAGTTCAATTTCAACTCCATTTATTATTCGTGAAGGTAAAATGGTAAGCTTGGCCGACCCACAAGGGCATATAATTACCGATAAAACATACGAAAACTATCGCCTTACTGTTGAATATCGCTTCGCTGGAGTGCCAGGTAATTGTGGAATTTTGGTGCATGCTTCCAAGCCTAGGAGATTGTATGGTATGTTTCCACAAAGTGTTGAAGTGCAGTTGATGAATGAAAATGCGGGTGACTTTTGGTGTATTGGTGAAAATATTGAAGTGCCAGCAATGGAAACCCGTCGTGGCCCCAAAGAAAACTGGGGTGTAGATGGTAAAAAAGAAAGAAGAGTTAAAAACCTGACTGATGGCACCGAAAAGCCGTTAGGTGAATGGAATAAAATTATAATTGAATGCCTTGGGGCAGAAGTAAAAGTATGGTTGAATGATGTATTGGTAAACCACGGCCATAATGCCACTGTCCAAAAAGGTCAAATAGCTCTGCAAGCCGAAGGCTCAGAAGTTGAATTTAAAACTGTTGAATTACAGCCTATTACAGCTTTGAGTAAATAGATTTCTCTAAAAAAAAGAGTCAATAACTTTCACTTTACAGCCAAATGTTTTTTGGCCAACCAAATTTGTAATGCATCTGGGAGCCGTTTTGAAAAATGGGTAAGAAAATGGTACAACTTACCTGGTATAACATAATCTCTTTTCGAAACATAAATATCATAAATTTCTTGAGCAACCAAAGGAGTATCCACCGTCATCCAGCTAGTAAATAATGCCGATTTTTGCATATTGGCAGTATTTTGAAAATTAGTGCGAACTGGTGTAGGGCATATGGCAAGGCAACGAACATTACTTTTTTTATCTTTCAGTTCTTCATTTATTGCCCTAGTAAATTGATAAACAAAAGCCTTACAAGCACCGTAAGTAGCCAAAGTAGGGTTTGGTTGAAAGGCTGAGATTGAAGATATATTGATTACAGTGCCTTTATTTTCAACTAACATATCTTGCAAAAACAATCTGGTTGATAAATATAAATTATTTACCATCAACTGTAGCATTGACTGTTCTTTTTCGATTGGGATATCCCCTATAAACCCAAAAGTACCAAAGCCAGCGTTATTAATCACAATTTCAATATTTTCAGTTTTAAATTTCGCCCATTTGTATAATATTTGTGTATTTCCAATTACTGATAAATCTATAGTAATACCTTGAACATCAACAGATTGATTTAAATCTTTTATCTGTGTAATTGCACTAATAAGCTCCTTCTCTTCCAAAGAGCTAATCAAAATATCAAAGCCTTTTTCGGCAAATAATTTTGCAGTTGTTAGGCCAATACCTGAGGACCCACCAGTTATAAGTATCGTTTTGTTTAATTTCATAATTTACAATTGAGCATAAAAAAAATCTTAACTATTTGCAAATTAAGACTTTTTCAAATAATAAATTACTTTTACTAGCTGTCCAACCCCCATTTTTCCATAATTGGATTGGTAAATACTTTTTTCGAATCAGCATCTAATAGGCTGTTTCTAGCTGATTTCCAGCTGTTTACAGCAGCTTCTCCATACATATATTTGATTCGGCTTGGTGATAAATCAGTTTGTTTGCCCCAGTGGCAGGCAAAAGGAATGTTATTTTCCTCCAATTTATCCCAAACTTTTTTGCAATGCTCAATACTTCTATCACTGTAGGCTCCATCTAATTCTACAACACAAGTTTTTTCAAATTTTGTAAAACCTAAAGTTGCTTTTGTTCCTTTGAGAAAGCGAAAAGCATAAATACCAGGGAAGTTTTTCACAGATGGAATATTATTTACTTCGGCTAAAATGTTTATAACGTCTTTTATTTTGTCAATTGGAATGGCAATGGCCGCCGAAAGTAATTTACCACGTAAAAGCGTATTGTTAAAAATCTCGCCAATGGTACCTGTTGCTTTTTCATAAAGGCTTAATGAAGAAGACGTTAAACTGTTTATTGCTTTTGGAATAAGGCCTGGTACTTTCTCTAAAATTTTCCCAATAAAAGCAGGCGCATCATCACCAGGCCCAATACCTTCTGAATTTGGGTTTGGAGGTGAGTAATTGGTGTGGTACGGCTTTTTGTACATACTAGTAATATACACCTGCTGCAATTCATTATAAGGATTGAACTTTACCTCAAAATGATAGGGTCTTGTATTGGGTTCGGCCACATTTGCCGTGCCAGTATCTGTAAAATCATTTGTAAGCATCAAATTCATCACATCATTATCGAAGTCATCCATACGCATGCTTCCTTCTATGAGAAATATATCATCAACCTCAACCATTACTCCGTGTACAAAACCAAAGCATCCGAAGCTCACTAAAGCTGCATTGAATAGGTCGTCGTTTCTAATGAGTTCTGCACCAAATATATCTACAAACGATTGATTAACAACGTGATAAGTATCTCTTTCCAAATACACATGTCTATTTTTACTAACAATAATATGTAAGCCCACAACAAAGTCTTGTGCGCTTCCCACGTCAATTGCACTTCCATGTGCACCTGTACCTATGAGGCCGGCAATAGTTTGTCCATTGCTGGCGCCAGTAGTTTTGAGGGAGAGGCCTTCTGGTTTTAAAGCTTCATTGAGCTCCCAAATACCTGCCCCACATTGTACAAACTTCAGTTTTTTTACATCATTGGCATATGTCGAATCTACACGAGCTTGGCTAATAGGAAATATAGAATTAAGTGGTTTAGTATCTAAAATTACCCCTTTGGGGCCGCCTGTCATAATTTGATGCCAACTCCAACCAGCCCCTAAAGCCCTTAAAGTGGTACCCTCATCGCTAGCTTTTTTAATAAGGTTCATAATTTCTTGTGTTACCTTATTATAAGTAGTCACAGCATCGCCCGCACCATTGAATACGGTAAACATATTTTTAATAGGGTCTTTAAACGTCTGGTGACGGTTTTCCCATTTCCTTTTTTGCATATTTATAAACGGCATAATTATAAGGGGTTTATAGTTTTTGGTGTTGGTTTACCACATTGATATTCAAGTTCAACAGCGCTGTAAAAGCCTAAGGTGATAAATGTTACCAAACTTCGGCCAAAGTTTTTCTTTACACGTAAGCCACTCATTCCACGTGCATCTAAACTGTCGCAAATTGGTGTTGAAATAAGCGGAGGGTTTTGTACCATGCCCCAAGCATAGCTTTTTGCTACTACTTTAATGGGTTCAGTACCCCCTTGAGCATGAGTTGCTATTCGATAGGAGTAGCAGCCTGATATAATTTGGGTAAATACTAATGAGAAAATTAGTATTTTGATTTTAGAGTAGTTTTTCAAAATGATGATGGTTTTATTTAGAGTTCTATTTACAATGAAAAATAATTAATTGAAGCTAAAAATATTTCAATTAAAATCAAAAGTAATTTTAAATTTTTTTATTATCCTAAAATATCAGTTTTTTTATTTTACGGTTATTTTGAGTAAATACCTGTTAGCTATTCTTCCAAATGTAACCGATGAAATAAACGATGAATTGCCGGAGCCAATATTATACCAATATTAGTAATGAACATAACACCACTAAATAGGGCATAAAATGAGGCAAACCACTTGCCTCCATTAGTAAGGTCAGTTTTTACTGGACCCATACCACTCAAAATCATTGATGCATTAAGCAGGCCATCCAAAAAACTTATTTTTTCAAAATAAACATAACCATAAACACCTATTAATAAGCTTAAAATAATTAATAAAATTGATATAAATATACTTGTTCCTACTCTTACTAAAAAGGTTTTGGAAGTTGCCAAAGGTTCATTTTTATTTTCGTACATGATGAATATTTTTTATTGTAGTTAAAATAAATCTATTGTTTTAGGCACATGTTTATACATTCCTCTTTAATCATACTTTTTAAAAGTATTCCCTTAAATACCCTCTTTCATTAAATTCCAATTAAATTTAATGTGACCGCATTAAGTAATTAATAAATTGCTAATATGACTCATTAAACACTTTTATATTCAAATTTGTAAAAACTCCTTTCTCAATTTTAGAAGATTTTGAGCCTAAAGTGCCACGTAAAGTACCATAAAATAGGCCTGAAATATTAGCTTTTTCTTTGCTAACTAGTTTGTAATCAGTAATTTAAATTATGAAATCAGAACTCATTGAAGGCATTTTATGACCTTGTAATGTTGGGGCTTTTTTATTGCCATCGGCAGAGCCTGAAAGTAATATTTCTATTTTTTCTTTATTATATTTCCCCAAATTACCTTTAAAATCATGGAAAGTTAAAGTTAATTGCCTGTCGTCGGGTGGTAATGTTGATGAAAAAGCCAATAGTAAATAAGGTTTATTTGTGTCCATAAGCTTTACTCCTTTAGTATAATATAAATGAGAATTTGCATAACCATTTCCAGCCCAATTTTTCCCATCGATTAGGCAACTAGCTTCTGCTTTTATATCGATATTCTTAATTTGGGTAGCTGCTAAATTTGATGAGTCGCCAATTTTTTCCCCAAAGCCAACAATATTAAACCCTTGGTCAAAACCTTTGGATTTGCCAGCTGACTTAAGGCCAACAAATGCATAACTGGTTGGTCCTGTTTCTGTTACCTTTCTATCATCAACACTAATATCTTTTACTTCAAAGGTGAATTTTAAGCCATCGGCGCCATAGGCATCAATTTTATGACCCACTTTTAAAATCCCCTTTTCAACTTTTATACTACAAGCATACTCCCCTTTTTCTTCACCATCAATAAAAACCATTAGGGTGGAGGCTACTAACTTTTCTTTAGGTTTTATTTGGGAATATAGATTTGTTTTGATAATAAAAAAGGCCAAAAAGAGTTGGGGAAGACATAACTTTTTCATTTTTCACATATTTTATTGAATGCTAAATTTAATAAAAATTTGAAATAGAAATTACTTTTTTACAACTAATTACTTGACGATGAGGGGAAAAAGTTTTTAAATGGGGTTTTATTATGGGTGAAAAACAATTCACTTTACAAATAATTAGCCCATTATTAATAATTAACAAGCTTTTTCGTGTTTTAGGAAAAAACCACAAATCAATTTTGCTTATTGATCAATTGGAAAAGTTGGTCAAGCTTTGGTGTGACTATTATTTCTGTTCGACGATTTTTTTGTTTGCCAATATCGGTTTCATTGGTTGCTTTTGGGGCAAATTCCGACCTGCCGCCTGCCGTCATTCGCTCAGGCGAAATACCAAATTTATTTTGTAAAAGTCGTACAACTGATGTGGCTCTTTTTGTACTTAGGTCCCAATTATCAATTACGGTTTCGCTAATCATTGGTACGTTATCGGTATGACCTTCCACCAATAAATCAAGGTCAGGGTGGTCATTTAACACTTTAGCTACTTTTTCAAGGACAATTTCAGCATCAGCATTAATTATTGAACTAGCCGAATTGAATAGTAATTGGTCGGATATTGAAATATAAACAACTCCTTTTTTTACCTCAACTTTTACGTCATCATCGCTTATGTTTTCAAGTGATTTTTTCAGATTCATCACCAAAGCCAAATTGAGGGAGTCTTTCCTCTGCACTGATGCATTTAGGTCTTTTATATACCTATTTTGCTCATTTAAAGCATCTAAGGTTTTTTTCATGTTTTCAGCACCCGTTTTATTCACCACTGAAAGTTCTGAGAGCCGATCGAGTAAATTAGTATTGGTTTTTTTCAGATAATCCAACTGTTCTTGGGTAAGTTTTAGCTGGTTATTGTTGTTTACCAATTCAACTTGCTTGCCTTTAAGCTCGGCTCTGAGTTCTAAACCTTGCTTTTCGGTATCTGTAAGTTCCGCCTTTAGTTCCTTTATTTGAGTATCCGTTTTTGATTGCAAGTCGGCATAGCGAGCCTGAGACTCAACAAATTTCTTTTTAGAGACCACACAAGAAGTTGAAACTAGTAGAATGAACAGAAAATAAAGTGGTGGCTTGGCTAACATAAAATTTGTAGTGTTTTTTCTTAACATTTAGAATACAAAAATACTAAAAAAGCCATCAAAATGATGGCCTTTATAATTTTTATTAAAACGAATAATATGTTAAAAAAAGTATTAGTTTTTATAAAGAACGGATTTTACTGCATGAATTGTTTTAGCAATATTTGGCAATATTACTTCAATTAAAGTTGGCGCATAAGGCAAAGGTAAATCTTTAGAATTTACTCTAATTACTGGTGCATCCAAATAATCAAATGCATATCGCTGCAAATGATAGGTTATTTCAGATGAAATAGCGGCCAAAGGGTTTGCCTCTTCAACCACTACACATCTATTTGTTTTCTTTACCGAATTTATAACCATTGGGTAGTCAATTGGCCTAACACTACGTAAGTCAATTACCTCAACATCAATACCTTGTTTTGCAAGTTCCTCAACAGCTGGCATTACAACTCTTGAGAGCATTTTGCCAAAAGTAACAATAGTAACATGCTTACCTTCTTTCACTAATTTTGCTGAACCAATCGGTATTAAGTATTCACCGTCAGGCACCATGCCTTTATCACCATACATCACCTCCGACTCCATAAATATCACTGGGTCATTGTCACGAATGGAAGCTTTTAAAAGTCCTTTTGCATCAGCCGGATTGGAAGGTACCACCACTTTTAAACCAGGAGTATTGGCAAACCAATTTTCAAAATTTGATGAATGCTGGCTCGAAAGTTGCCCTGCATTACCTGTTGGTCCACGAAATACAATTGGACAGGAATATTGCCCACCAGACATGGACATCAATTTGGCTGCTCCGTTTATTAGCTGATCAATCGCTACTAGAGAGAAGTTGAAAGTCATGAACTCAACAATTGGCCGAAGCCCATTGGCGGCAGCTCCAACAGCAATACCGCCGAATCCTAGCTCCGCTATTGGCGTATCAATTACTCTTTCGGGGCCAAATTCGTCCAACATTCCTTGGCTTACTTTATAGGCTCCATTGTATTCTGCAACCTCTTCACCCATTAAGAAAACCGAAGCATCACGTCTCATCTCCTCATTCAAGGCCTCACGTAAAGCCTCACGATATTGTAATTCTCTCATTTATGTTTGTTATTTTTCAATACAAAAATAACCTATGGCTCGTGCATTTGCAAATTGGCTTTTCAATTTTTCGTTTAATTATTTCGAATTAGATAACGTTTAAATTTTAGTAAAAATTAATTTCGAAATAATTTAACGATATATTTATTAAAATTAAAAACAATAAAACTGTCATTAATTCTGTTAGGCATAAAAAATACCTCCCGTTTGTGCGGAAGGTATTTTTAAAAGTATTTTGATATGTACTAATTTAAAACAACTCTTTTCACTGTTCCATCATTACCTTGCACAACTGTTACAAAAACAGTACCTTTTGTTGTTCCTTTAAGGTCAACTTGCCCGATAAATTCTCCAGTAAAATCGTTAATTTTTTCTTTGCCAATTTCTTTGCCAGTTATATCGGTAACAGTAATAGTTACATTTCCTTTTTCAGGGGCTGTAAATTTTACATTTAATTTGTTATTATTTGGCTTGTTAGGGTATGAATTAAGGCTTTTTACTGTTTTTGATGAATTACTTCCCATATCAAAATTGCTATCAGCAAATTTTTTGAAATGAGGCTCCATATCATCACCCCATTTTTTCATTTTTGGACCTAATTCATCAAATTTAAATTGTAATGTTTTGCCTAAATCACCCATTTTATTTTGGAATTCATGCATGTCAAAGTCTTTCCCATTAAAATTGAAATTCATATCATCATCTCCATCTATTTCAATTTCCATTTCGTCATTATCATCGTCACCTTTTATAATTGTTTTTCCTCCTTTTTTTATAATGATTTCTTTTTTACCATTTTTACCAGCAATTCTCTCGCCATTATCTCTATCAACTTTTACTCTCATTTTCATGTTTTTTCCAGAACCAGCTGTCAATGAATCGGTTACTCTATCAATTAAGGCTTGCTTTTCAATCTGCGACATGCCCTCGGCATTGTAGGTCTTATCGAAAATTTCCTTTTTACCATTTTCTTCTTTAGTAACTTGAATTCTTATTTTTCCGTTTTCCATTGAAACGTCTTGATTGATCATGGTTTGGGAAAATCCAACCATTGAAACAAAAAGTAGCGAAATACTTAGGGCTTTTTTAAATGTTTTCATCTTTTATATTTTTTATTTTTTGAAAAAATGGATGAGTTAAATATTTACCCATCCATTATATTACTATACCTTAACTAAAGTACGCTGCAAACTTAATTAATTGGTATAATACCAAAAGTTAAAGCATGTTAAAAGATGTTAAATTGCCTGTGTTAAAAGATGTTAAAACAACTTATGATTTGAATATTAAAATTAATTTTGGTAAAAATAATTAACCCAACAGCTTTTTATTGCTGCATTATAAATGTCAAAAAATAAAATTCGTATTATTATTTCGTTAATGGCTCTGTCAACATTGGCCTTAATATCGTTCCAAATTTATTGGATAGGATATATAAATAGGTCAAATAACGAAGTATTTGGCGCCAATGTTCGAGAAGCTATGCAGGAGGTGATAAGGAAGTTGGAGAAACAAGAACTAATTTACATCACCCAAAAAAAAACTCAGGAAGACCATAAAAGAAAAGAATTGTTGGCAATTTCTAGGGCAAAACCTGCAAGAAAAGCACCCAAAATAAATAGAAAAAGGTTCCAAGAGGAAAAACTTTATTCATCCCAATCTATTGATAATTTGCAACCCAATGTAGCTACCGATATGTTAAACATTGGGCCTTTCCAAATATTTGGCAAAACACTGCCATTAAATGAAATAAGTATACAATTTGATGTACAAAATCCTAATTTGGAAGATATTGAGTCCATCTACCAGTTCAACGAATTTGTAGGCAAGCAAATGGAGGCCTATCAAAACGCTTTCAATGACAGTAGTCGGTTTGCCAATATTTCAAATAACTCTTCCTTAAAAAAGACAAAAAATATTTCGAAAATTAAGTCGAAATTCAAGCGAGTTAAAGAAAGTATAACTTCTGAACAATTGGTAAAATTATCCCAAAAATCTGAAATAATGAAAGATGTTTTTGGTGATTATTTACTAAAAGAAAGGCCAATTTCTGAGCGAATAAATAAAATGGGCTTGGACTCTATGCTTAACAGCGAAATAAAGCTAAGAGGCTATAATACACCAATAGAATATGGCATTGAGTTGAGTAACGACACAAGCAGTTTACATTATTTATCGTCGCCAAAGCTCAATTTAGCTGCGCAGAAAGTAATTAAAAGGGAAGGTTTTGAAGCAAATTTATTTCCAAACGATATGTTTAACAGCCAAAACAAACTTTTCGTTTATTTTCCATTTAGAAAAACTTTCCTCATGAAAAGCATGTGGCTCAATATTTTAGGCTCTATTGCCATGATTAGTATCGTATTAACTTGCTTTTACATTGCTGTAAACACTATTTTAAAACAGAAAAAACTCGCTGAAATAAAAAACGACTTCATTAATAATATGACGCACGAGTTCAAAACGCCTATTTCAACCATTTCATTGGCCTGCGAGGTACTTAATGATAAAGATATTGGACAAAACCCTACGGTAGTTAGTAGGTATTTGGGTATAATAAATGAGGAGAACAAACGACTTGGCACACAGGTGGAAAAAGTATTGCAAACAGCCCTTATGGATAAAGGAGATGTGAAAATGAAATTTGCAACACTCGATATTCACGATTTATTGACTAATGTTGTCGAGAATATTTCACCACAAGTTGAGCTTAAACTCGGCCAAATTGAACTTTCATTAAAAGCAGATCATTCAAAAATTGAGGCTGATAGCGTGCATATTACCAATATTGTATTTAATTTGCTTGATAACGCCATCAAGTATTCTAAAAACAACCCAGAAATAAAAGTTAAAAGTGAAAACACTGATTTTGGGATTTTAATAAGCGTAATCGACAATGGAATTGGAATGAATAATGATGAACAAAAGAATATTTTCGAAAAGTTTTACCGTGTGCCTACAGGAAACTTACACGATGTAAAAGGCTTCGGCTTAGGTTTAAGTTATGTTAAAAAAATGGTAGAAGAACATAATGGAACAATCTCTGTAAAGAGTAAATTAAATGAAGGAAGTACTTTTGAACTGTTTTTGCCGCAAAAGGCTTAAGTTTTAAAACTAATTATACCTTTTTCTGTGAAAAGGACAGGCCCAAATTAAAATCATATCTAAACAAACAATAATGGAGAAAATTCTTATCGTTGAAGATGACCCTAATTTAGGGCTATTATTGCAAGAATATTTAAGTATAAAAGGCTATAAAGCCGACTTAGGGCGTGATGGAGACGAAGGCCTAAGCCTTTTCGTAAAGGGCCAGTATGACCTATGCATTTTCGATGTAATGATGCCCAAAAAGGACGGCTTTACCCTTGCCAAGGAAATTAGAATGAGCGATAAAGAAGTACCCATTATTTTCCTCACTGCGAAATCACAAAAGGACGATACCCTTCAAGGGTTTAGGTTGGGTGCCGACGATTATATGACCAAGCCTTTTAGCATGGAAGAGCTTTTGGCTCGAATGCAAGCTATTATGCGCCGCAAAAGTGGCAACCATATTGAACAAGCTAAAACCTTTCATTTTGCCAACTATATATTTGATTATGAGCACCAAAGCCTTATTTATAATGGTGATTCAGCTAAGCTTACAGGCAAAGAATCGGAGCTATTGAAAATGTTATGTGAAAACCTAGGCAAACCGGTGAGCAGAAGTTTTGCTCTTAAATCTATATGGGGCGACGACTCCTATTTCAATGCCCGGAGCATGGACGTATATGTTACCAAACTCCGCAAATTCTTAAAGGCTGACGAAAAAGTGCAGATAATAAACTTGCATGGAGAGGGATTTAAGTTGGTTGTGGGTTAAATAACGTTGAAATAAGCTTGACTTATAACTCCAAAAACACGCCTAATATTTGGATTATTATCTAAAAAGTACGCCTGATTTTAGGATTAGCCTGTTTAATTGAAAAATATAGGATAAAATTTCTGTAATTTTGTAAAAAATAATGCAAGAATATTAAGCAGAAATATATGACTTTCAACATGCCTCGTCGCCCACGCCGCCTTCGCCAATCGCCAGTAATAAGAGCAATGGTTGAAGAAAATACTTTGAGCTTAAATGACCTTATTTTTCCTATGTTTCTTTTGGAAGGCCAACAAAAAGCGGTTGAAATAAAGTCAATGCCGGGTATTTTCAAATATAGTTTAGATACTTTAACTGATGAAATAGGTAGTTGTATCGACTTGGGAATCAATGCCTTCTGCCTTTTTCCAAACCTATCTGACGACAAAAAAGATAAGTTTGCAATTGAAAGCCATAGAGCAGGCAGCTTATATTTGGAGGCAATAAATTCTATCAAAAATAAATACCCAGAAGCATGCATTATGACTGATGTAGCTATGGATCCGTATAGTTCAGATGGGCATGATGGTTTGGTTGAAAATGGGAAAATATTAAATGATGAAACCCTTGAGATATTGGGTAAAATGACTCTTGCCCAAGCCGAGGCGGGTGCCGATATAATTGGACCCTCTGATATGATGGATGGGCGGGTTGGTTATTTGAGGGATATTTTGGATGATGAGAACTTTACAGATGTGAGCATAATGTCTTACACTGCCAAATATGCTTCAGCTTTTTATGGCCCTTTTCGTGATGCCCTGGACTCAGCACCTAAATTTGGCGATAAGAAAACTTACCAAATGAATCCTGCAAATAGCCGTGAAGCATTGATTGAAGCCGAACTTGATTATGATGAAGGGGCTGATTTTCTGATGGTTAAGCCAGCACTCGCCTATTTGGATATTATAAAATTATTGAATCAAAATTTTGATATTCCAATTGCCGCCTACAACGTTTCGGGGGAGTATGCAATGATAAAAGCTGCCTCTCAAAACGGCTGGATTGATGGCCAAAAAGCCATGATAGAAAGCCTAACTTCCATGAAAAGAGCAGGTGCAAAGGTGATATTGACCTATTTTGCTAAGGAAATTGCACTTTTAAAGTAGTATAAAAAGTAAACTCCATAATTGCGACTTTAACTCGCAACTTACAATTCATAACTAAGGCCATGTCAATTCTAATTCTAAACGCCAAAATAGTAAACGAAGGAAAAACCTTAGAAGCTGATGTTTTAGTAAAAAATGGTCGGATTGAAAAAATTGGAAACCTTCAGTACCTTAATGCTGAAAAAGTTATTGATGCAAAAGGTAATTATTTGATACCTGGTTTGATAGATGACCAAGTGCACTTTCGTGAGCCTGGCCTCACCTATAAAGCTACTATTGGTTCAGAGGCAGCAGCAGCAGTGTCTGGGGGTGTCACAAGCTTTATGGAAATGCCAAATACCGTTCCTAATGCTCTGACGCAAAGCCTTTTGCAAGATAAATATGATATTGCATCAAAAAGCTCATTGGCTAATTATAGTTTTTTTATGGGCTGCTCAAACAACAATTTAGAGGAGGCATTAAAGTCAAACCCTAAAACAATTTGCGGCTTAAAAATATTTATGGGCTCCTCAACAGGTAATATGTTAGTTGATGAGCCTTCCGTTTTAGAAGCTTATTTTGCGAATAGCCCTATGCTTATTGCCACTCATTGCGAAGATGAAGCAACCATAAAAGCTAATATTGAAATTTATAAGCAGAAATATGGTGATAATCCACCCGCATCGGTACATCCATTAATTAGGAATACTGAGGCTTGTGTAAAGTCGACCGATTTAGCAATTTCTCTAGCCAAAAAACACAATACTCGACTTCATATTTTGCATATTTCCACCGCTGAAGAGGCTTTAAAATTTGAAATTTCTCAAGCAGGAATTGAAAAAAGAATAACTGCGGAAGCCTGTGTACATCATTTATGGTTTGATGCAACTGATTATGATCGACTGGGTAATCAAATTAAGTGCAACCCTGCTATAAAAGCTGATGGTAATAAACAGGCTATTTTAACGGCTGTTTTGGACAATCGCATCGATGTAATAGCGACTGATCATGCTCCACATACTTGGGAGGAAAAGCAAAACAACTATTGGAATGCGCCGTCGGGCTTGCCACTTGTGCAACATTCCTTACAAATGATGTTGGAATTTGTACTTCAAGGGAAGCTTGCTATTGAGCGAATGGTTGAAAAAATGTGCCATACACCAGCTGATATTTTCCAGATTTCGGAAAGAGGCTACATTAGAGAAGGCTATTGGGCTGATTTAGTAATTGTTGATCCAAATTTGCAATATACTGTAAATGAGGCGAATATACTGTATAAATGTGGTTGGTCGCCACTAAAAGGACAAACTTTTAAAAACAGCATAAGCCATACAATTGTTTCAGGAAACCTGGTTTGGGAGAATGGCAAATTGATCAGAAATAAAATGGGCCAACGACTTGTATTTAATCGGTAACCAAAGGCTTTACATTTTTTTTTCGGAGTGTAATTGCTGAAAATACTGACTTTAATATTGATTTGTATATTTTTCCAAATTGTTCATAACACCATTTTTTCAGTAGTAACAAGTCTGCTTTTATTAATTGTTTGATGGCTTTCCGGAGCTCTTTTTCAAATAATTTGGCATCAAAACTTACTTTTTGAAGTATAATTTTGAAATATTCTAGAAGGGTAATTGTCATTTCTAAATTAATTAAAGGTTTAATAAAAATTTGCTTAGTTTTCTTTTTTTGTAATATAAAATAAACGATGAAATTTAAGAAAAATTTCAATATTTTCTTCTTTTTTTTATTATTATTTCAACCTATTTTTTCTTTTTCACAAGAGAAAAGACCGGTTATTGAAATTGGTGCAAATCAAATAAAATTAAACGACCTTTTTTTAGTTTCAATAACCATAAAAGATAATGAAAATAGGCCTAATTGTGTTTTTCCGGAGTTGAATGGATTTAAAAAAAGAACCAATTCCTATTCCAAAATTCCAGTTATAATTAATGGAAAAGCTACTTTTGATCAAAAATTTACCCAAGAATATTTACCTTCAAAGGTAGGCAACTTTGCATTTTCATTAGGGAAGATTCAAGTGGATGCTGATGTAGTAATTATTCCAAACTTTACAGTCAATGTGGCTGCTTCTGAACTTGAAAATACTGAAGAAAATTTCAAAGATTTTATTGATGGAAGTGCCTACGAATTTGTGGATGTTAAAGATGATGCTTTTTTTGCAATTACAACAAATAAGCTGAAGCCTTATGTAGGCGAAGGAATATTAGTTACTCTTGCATTTTATATTGCTCAAAACAATAAAGCAGAATTGAATTTTATTAATGAAAACGCACAATTAGACGACATTATGCAAAAAATAAGGCCAAAAAACTGTTGGGAAGAAAACCTAAGAATATCTGAAATAAAAGCTAAAATGATTAATATTGGAAGCAACAAATATTTCCAATATAAAATAGCGCAATCCATATATTATCCACTCAATAATCAGCCGATAACCATACCAACACAACGGTGGCAAATGCTCAAATATAAAATTGCAAAAGACCAAGAGGTGAGCAAAAGTAAGAAAGAAGATTTTAAAACATATTTCTCAAAACCTATTTCAATCAGGCCAATTTTACTACCAAAAAGTAGTTTGGTAACCACTGATAATGTTGGTGATTTTGAAATAGAGGAATTTATTGAAAAAGAAATAGTTCAAACAGGGCGAAGCTTTAAATACACAATAATTATAAAAGGAAATGGAAGTATTAGAAATATTAAGTTTCCGGAGATGCTTAGCGATTCACTTTTTGAAATATATGAACCATCAATAAATTTGACTAAATCTTACAATTTGGGAAAACTTATAGAAGAAAAGTCTTTTAACTTCGATATTGTGCCTAAATTTGCAGGAAATTTTAGTTTAAAAAACTATTTTTCAATTGATTATTTCAATACTCGTACCCAAAAATATGAAGTTTTAAAGGCTCAAAAGTCGATAGAGGTAGTTGGCAGTGATATAGCTAGTGACGAAAAACCTATTTCTACAGAAAATGATTTATTTGAAAATCTGGGAGCGTTAAATAGTGAGGAAAGTAGTATCGAATTTCGTGAATTGATCATCAAATTGTCAAATTTTTTAATTGTTTCCATGTTAATTGCCATGGTTTATATATTTTGGCCTAACAAAAAGTAAATTTAATGAGTAGCACATACGGTAAAATTTTTAGTATTTCAACTTTTGGTGAATCGCATGGCAATGCCATTGGGGTAGTGATTGATGGCTGTCCTTCAGGAGTAGATTTTGATATGCAATTTATTCAAAATGAGCTAGATAGAAGAAAACCAGGCCAGTCACGCATAACCACTCAAAGAAAAGAAGCTGATGAATTTCAGGTGCTTTCAGGTGTATTTGAAGGCCTAACTACCGGCACACCCATTGCCATATTAATTATTAATCAAGACCAACGGTCAAAAGATTATTCGCATATTGCTCAGCAATATCGGCCATCCCATGCCGACTTTACGTATCAAGCAAAATATGGAATAAGAGATTATAGAGGTGGTGGCCGAAGCTCAGCACGAGAAACAGCCGCAAGAGTTGCTGCTGGAGCTTTGGCTAAGTTAATTTTGAAAAAAATAGGAGTTACTATTACTGCTTATGTTTCAAAAGTTGGGAAGTTGGCGCTAAATCAGGATTATCATGAGCTTAATTTGGCCTTAGCTGAAGAAAATGCAGTGCGCTGCCCAGACCCTCAAATGGCGCAAGAAATGTTTGACTATATCGATAAAATAAGAAAAGACGGCGACTCAGTTGGCGGAGTAGTTTCATGTGTATGTACAGGTGTGCCCGTGGGCTTAGGCGAGCCAGTCTTTGATAAATTACATGCCGAATTAGGAAAAGCAATGTTGAGCATCAATGCTGTAAAAGGGTTTGAATATGGCTCTGGTTTTAAAGGAATTGAAATGCTGGGTTCGGAACATAATGATGAATTTTTGCAAACCGATGGCCAAGTTTCAACAAAGTCGAACCATTCGGGGGGAATTCAAGGGGGCATTTCTAACGGTGCTGATATTTACTTTAACGTGGCTTTTAAGCCAGTGGCCACCATTATGAAAGACCAAGAAAGTATCGATTCAGAAGGTAATGCCGTTATAGTTTCTGGTAAAGGCCGCCACGACCCATGCGTGGTGCCACGAGCTGTGCCAATAGTTGAAGCTATGGCCGCACTCGTATTAGTCGATTTCTACTTAAGAGATAAGGCTATAAGATTTTAATTTTCATCAATTTTCTATCAAAATAAGATTTCTAATTTCAGATTTCTAATTTCTAATTTTAACAAAAGTGAATTACTTATCAGGTGAAAACCTCTCAAAAACATTCGGTGACCGCTACCTATTTAAAAACCTTAATTTTGGTATATCAAAAGGCGATAAAATAGCATTAGTTGGTGCCAATGGTACAGGCAAAACTACTTTATTGAATATATTGGCAGGCAAAATTGACCCAGAAACTGGCGGAAATATCAGTACAAGAAGAGGTATTACTGTCGGTTATTTATCTCAAAATCCAGAATTCGACGAGTCTCTATCGGTAATGGATACTCTTTTTGAAGGGAATACACCTGTTATTCAGGCCATAAAAATGTATGAAAAGGCTATGATTTCACATGATAATGATGCCCTTTCGGACGCCCTTATTGCCATGGAAGAAAACCAAGCATGGGATTATGAAAGTAAAGTGGAGCAAATTCTGGGGAAATTAGGCATACACGATTTAGAAAAACCAGTTTCACAACTGTCTGGTGGTCAGCGTAAAAGAGTAGCCATGGCCAGAATTTTGATTGAGGAACCCGACCTCATGATGTTTGATGAGCCAACTAACCATCTTGATTTGGACACAATTGAATGGCTAGAACAAAGCCTTTCGGCAACAAATATTACTGTGCTTTTAGTTACCCACGATAGGTACTTTTTAGATAAAGTTTGTAACCAAATTGTTGAGCTGGACAACGGCAAAATGTTCAGTTATAAAGGAAATTATTCTTATTTTTTGGAGAAAAAAGCTGAACGAGAACTCATTGAGGGAGCCGAAATGGATAAAGCCAAAAATCTTTTCAAAAAGGAATTGGATTGGATGCGCCGCCAGCCACAAGCTCGAAGCACCAAGGCACAATACCGGATTGATGCCTTTCACGAAATTGAAGAAAAAGTATCGGGCAAAAAGGACACTTCTGGCGTAACACTGAACGTAAAAATGACACGCCAAGGTAGTAAAATTCTGGAAATGAACCATTTATCTAAGTCTTTTGATGGCAAAAAAATGGTTGATAATTTTAGTTATGTATTTAAAAGAGGCGATAGGATAGGGGTGATCGGTAAAAATGGAGTGGGTAAATCTACCTTTTTAAATTTACTTACTCAGGTTTTAGCTCCAGATTCAGGAACAATTGAGCAAGGTGAAACCACCACATTTGGTTATTATACTCAAAGCGATTTCGAATTTAATGAGTCTCAACGTGTTATTGACATTATTACTGAAATAGCCGAAGTAGTAACTGTGGGCACTGGTGAAACTATTTCTGCATCTCTGTTTTTAACTCATTTTAAGTTTGAACCTAAAGTGCAATATAATTTGGTTTCAAAGCTTTCTGGTGGCGAAAAACGCCGACTACAATTGATGAAAGTGCTTATAAAAAATCCAAATTTCTTAATTTTGGATGAGCCAACTAACGATTTAGACATACTTACATTGAATATTCTTGAAGACTTCCTTTTGGAATTTGGCGGTTGCTTATTATTGGTAAGTCACGATAGATACTTTATGGATAGGCTAGTTGAAAACTTATTTGTATTTGAAGGGGATGGGAAAATAAGGAACTTTCCTGGAAACTATACCGACTATCGGGAAGCCCTTTCCAACGGCGAATTTGAGCAAAAAGAGAATAAAAAAACTCCAATAAATACTTCCATTGCTCAAAAAGAAGAGCCTAGCACGAAACGGAAGTTAAGTTATAAAGAGCAGCAAGAATTGGAACAGCTTGGCCTTGAAATAGAAAAAATAGAGAAAGAGAAAGCTGAATTAAATAAAAAAATAAACGCTGGAGAAACTGACTTTCAAATACTAAGCGAGATTGCTCAAAAAATAGACCATTTGAATAACCGTCAAAATCTGAAGGAATTTCGGTGGTTAGAGTTGTCAGAATAAATTTTATAGGCTTTGTTTAATTTAATATATGTTAAAATGCAAAACCCACCCCGCCGACTGCGTCAGGCACCCCTCCAAGGAGGGGATTTGGCCAATCCTTCCCTTGGGAAGGTGGCATTCTGGCAAAGCCGAATGACGGAAGGGGTCT
>JANMZR010000039.1:0-16416 GCA_031383555.1 Cytophagaceae bacterium
CGCTGCTATTTACTAATCCCAATGCCAATATAAAGTTTCAAGCCCGAAACGCTTTTGGAACAACAAATGAAATTATAAATGAAAAAGAAGTTGTTAATCAAACAGGAAATAGTAAAAAAGGTGCTGAAATATTTAAAAATCAATGTATTAGCTGCCATAAACTGGGTACTGAAGGAATTAATATTGGACCTGACTTATCAAAAATTCATGAAAAACTCGATAAAACTGGATTATTTGAAGCCATCAATTATCCTTCATCTTCTATAGTTTTTGGCTTTGAAAGTTATGCAATTAGTACAAAAAATGGAAACTCTTTTTATGGCTTTATTTTGAGTGAAAATGAAAATACTTTAACCTTAAAGGACCTTGCTGGGAAAAGTGTAACCATTGCTCAAAACCAAATTAGAATAAAAATTAAAGACAGAAAAAGTATTATGCCATCTATTCAAACCTCTGGTTTGAAGGTAGATGAGGTTAGTGATTTACTCGAATTTTTAGCTGAAAAAAAATAGAATACATCTGATTATAAATGATTTAAATGCCTTACAAAAACTTACAATACATTAAAAATATTGATATTTTAGTTGTTGGCGCTGGCTCTGCGGGTTGTATTGCAGCATTATCAGCAAGTACCAATAAAAGCTTAAATATATTATTAGTAGAGCGTTATGGATTTTTAGGAGGCACTTCTACTCAAATGTTAGACACTTTTTATGGTTTTTTTAGCCCATCCGAAACTTCAAGAAAAATAATTGGTGGCCTACCCGATCTCATAGTAAATGAATTAGATAAATATGGTGAAATATTTCTTCGACCTAATACTTATGGTGCGGGTACTGGAGTAAATTACAACCCAGAACGTCTGAAATTTGTTTGGGAAAATTTAATTTTGAAAGCTGGTGTTAATATATTGATGCACACAATGTTAATTGATGTAAATCAAACAAATTTAGGAGATTTTGAGTGTATTTTTTGGAACAAGTCAGGGTTTTTTAGTGTAAAACCAAAAAGAATAATTGATGCAAGTGGGGATGCCGATTTTTGTCATTTGGCTGGGTATAAATACGAAATTGCTGGTGAAAAAGAGCCAGCCCAAAGTATGACAACCACCTTTAGAATGGCCAATGTTGATCTTGAGAAATATGAAAAAGCTGGTGGTAAGAAAACACTACAAAAACTAATGGCTACAACAACAGAGCCACTACCTCGAAAGGAAGGCTCAGTACACCCAATGAATGTTGAGGCTTGTGTTTCAACAGTAGCAGTAAAAGTAGCTGGCTATAATGCATTGAATATAAATGAGTTAACAAAAGCAGAAATAGAAGGTCGGCGACAAGCTTTTGTATATGAACAGTTTTTCCAAAAGGAAGTTCCTGGCTATGAAAACTCAAAAATAATAGGGCTTTCCAATCAAATTGGAGTACGTGAAACCCGTAGAGTTTATGGAAATTATAGACTTACCAAAGAAAATTGTATGGAAGCGGCCATTCCTGATGATAGCATCCTATTATGCGCCGCCCCAATTGAAGACCATCGTGCTGGCAACAACGGAGAAAGCGAAACCTATTGGCAGTATATTCCAAAAGGTGGAGTTTATGGTGTGCCTTATGGTACAATTGTAGCAAAAAATAGTGATAATACTTGGGTAATTGGACGCTGCTTTTCAGCCACCCACGATGCTCATGCGAGTTGCCGATCAATGGCACAAACTATGGCAATGGGGCAAGCGGCAGGTTTAGCGGCCATTATTTCTTTACAAAATGATGAATCAGCAAGTAATATAAATGTTCAAAATTTAAGAGAAAATTTGAAAAAAAATAGCGCCATTTTAGAAATACCCGATAAAATTGCTTTTACAGAAAAACAAGAATGGAAATTGAATTTTTAAGTATTTATGAATAAATAAAAATGAGTTTTGTAAGAACAATATTAGGCGACATCAATGTTGAAAATTTAGGAATAACCTACTCTCATGAACATATTGTAATTGACCATTGTCTTGCAACAGAAAACAATGCTAATTTTTTATTGATAGACGCTGAAAAAATTACGGATGAGTTATTAACAATCAAAAGATTAGGCTGTAAAACAATGGTAGATACTATGCCAGCCAACTCTGGAAGAAACATAGAATTATCAGCAAAAATTTCTAAAGAAACAGGACTAAATTTTATAATTGCGACAGGTATACATTTAGAAAAATATTACCCAAAAAACCATTGGCGGTATAGTTACACCGAAGATCAAATCACACAATTATTGATTGATGATATTGAAACTGGGATCGATATTTATGATTACAATGGACCAATAGTTAATCGGAGTATATATAAAGCTGGTTTTATAAAGTTGGCCACTGGCGATGAGCCTATTTCAAAGCACCAGGAAAAAATATTTCGTTGTGTGGTAAATGCGCATAAAATTACCGGAGCGCCAATTTTAACCCATACCAATGCAGGCAAACATGCAATTGCACAAGTGGAAATTTTCAGAAAACTGGGAGCCAATTTGAATCACATTGTTTTATCACATACGGATCAAAACAAAGATCTTATCTATCAAAAGGACCTGATGGAAACAGGTGTAAATGTAGAATATGATAGTCATTTTCGCATAAAAAATGAAGTTGAAAACTGGACTTATGCCCTTTTAGAAACTTTATTACCATTGTTTCCAAACCAAATTGTTGCAGGGATGGATGCCGCAAGAAATACCTATTGGAAAAGCTATGGAGGTAGTCCAGGATTGGATTATCTGCTTAGCAATTTTACAGAACAGTTAAAAAAGCGTGATCTTTTTCAATACTTTGACCATATTTTTATCAAAAATCCCGCAAAAATATTTAGTTTTAACAAAAAATAAAAGACAATTCAATGCAACCTATACCTATTAAAACAACAGTCGTTGGCTCTTGGCCATTTCCATCTTGGCTTGAATTTGCCTCCGAAAATTTAGATAAATTTGGCAAAGCCGATATCAACGAAATGATTGATGATGCTGTTATAAATGCTATCCATGACCAATGCGAAGCAGGTTTAGATGTGATTTCTGATGGTGAGCAAACCCGCCTCGACTTCAATCTTTCTTTTTATGGGTTCATAAAAGGCCTACAAGCTAATCATGAAGAAACCCGAAAATACGGCCCCCCCGCTCACGATCAACGTGGCAAGCATACGGTAGTTGAAAAACTAACAGCACCAAAAGGCTTAGGTGTAGTTGAAGAGTATAAGCGTTTGCAAAAATACGCACCTGAAGGGAAAATATTAAAAGCCTCTATACCAGGTCCATATACGCTTTCAGGCCGTATGTTGCCAGGAGAAATCTACAAAGATCGTTGGGAAATCACAGAAGCCTTATTACCAATGGTAGCCAAAGAATTAGAAGCTTTGGTGGCTGCAGGTGCACAAGAAATTTGCATCGACGAACCTTCAATGAGCTGCTATGCATATAAAGAAGATACAAAACGGTTTGTGGATATTTTTAATAGAACCGTAAAAAACATTGTTGGAAAAACCAGAATTGGCACCCATTTATGTTTCGGAAATTATAAGGGCCGCTCAGTAGGCAAAAAAACAATACTGCCAATGTTGCCCGATTTCCTTGATTTCACAGTCGACGAATTACATACCGAAATGTGCGTTCTCAACTTTGCTGAAATACATTTGATGGAGCGATTTGCCGAGAAAATGGACGTGGCTGTTGGCGTAATTGATGTGAAAAGTTATTATATCGAAACCGTCGACGACGTAATCGAAAGAATTGAAAAGTGCCTAAAACATATTCCTGGCGAAAAATTGGCCTTATCGTCCGATTGTGGCCTATCACAAACTGCACGCTGGGCTACTAAATTGAAAATGAAGGCCATGTGTGATGCAGCACTGGTGGTAAGGGAAAGATTTTAAAGAAAAACTGCTTGATAAAATTTTTTATTGGCTTTTTTAAATTTTTTTAAATAAAATCTAAAGAAATAAAATACATTATAATGAAAAATAAAATAGGCACAAAAGAAAGTCCGATGGCATTGAAAACACCACCCTTAACCAGCGAATATACAATGCATGTTGACCAAAAAGATGGTAAAGATGTATTAGTTTGTACCGTTGGAAAAACTGTTCTACTTTATAATATTGACGCTCTCACAGACTTGCACAAAATGTTAAAAGACCATGGCGAGTGGATGGAACTTGGTAGCGCCGACGAACAAAAACCTGCAAAAGAAGGAACTGTTGAAGCTTGGGGCCGCTCAGAAAGCAACCCAGTTGGCGGTTGGTACGGGTTAAAAAAAGGACTTCGTGGTCGATTTGGAATGTATATTCCGCCTTTGATGGAAGCAATAGGCCTAGCTGAGGTTACTCATGATGCAAAAGGAAACAAAATGAAGGCAATTTAAAAAGCCAAATTAAAAAATAAATACTATACGAGATAAATAATCTGAAACATCAAAATGAATTTAGCTGGTCGACTTTTGTAAAGACGGCTTCAGATAAAAATGATTTTTAATCCGCTTTTTAAAAAAAAATAATTATGAATTATACCCTACCAGAACTCGCCAAAATGATAGACCATTCGTTGTTGCACCCAACAATGAATGATGCCGAACTAGACAAGGGCTGTGAAATTGCCGTAGCCTATAATGTCGCAACTGTTTGTGTAAAACCTTATTATGTAAAACGAGCAGCTGAATTATTAAAAGGTTCAGATGTATTGGTTTGCTCAGTTATTGGCTTTCCACATGGTAATTCTACTACTAAAATCAAAGTTTTAGAAACTCGTCAAGCTTGCCTTGATGGCGCAACTGAAATTGATATGGTTGTTAA
This sequence comes from Cytophagaceae bacterium, assembly GCA_031383555.1. Classification (GTDB taxonomy): domain Bacteria; phylum Bacteroidota; class Bacteroidia; order Cytophagales; family Spirosomataceae; genus JANMZR01. The sequence goes on from JANMZR010000039.1 coordinate 4,818, forward strand.
TTGTGGTAAAGTACTTTCTGAAGATTGGCGATCAGTGAAATCTGATATTTATGCTGTAAATAAAGAATGTTTGAAGCATGGTGCTATTTTAAAAGTTATTTTTGAAAATGATTTCCTACCAAAAAATAGCTATAAAGTTAAACTTTGTAAAATTTGTTCAGCAATTGGAGTGGCTTTTGTTAAAACCTCCACGGGCTATGGTTATGTAAAACAACCTAGTGGCGACTATAATTATAAAGGAGCAACTTTAGCCGATGTAGATTTAATGCGGAAATATTCCGACTCCAAAGTACAAATAAAAGGTGCAGGCGGCATTAGAACGTTGGATGATTTGCTCCTAGTGCGTGAGCATGGTTGCACTCGTATTGGTGCAACAGCGACCGTAATTATGTTGGAAGAAGCCAAAAAGAGGTTAGGAATTGAGCATAAAACTGTTAAAGACGTTAATCAAGGATATTAATTTTAGGATTTGGGCGTTTTACCACGCTGTCTGCTTTATCTTTTTGAATGTGTTTTATTCCCGCTTGGGGCGGTCCGACGTTTTCGGTTAGGGGCCTTTTAAAAAGGATGCCGCTTCCATCGTTAAAGCAAAGTCCCAACAAACCATAAACTAAAATCAAACAACCATATTATGATAAAACCTTTTCAAAAAAATCAAGTCTTACTAGCTGACATTGAAGCCTTTACCTCAAATAAAGGTTTTAAAGTTTGGTGGTTAGGGCAGTCTGGCTTTTTAGTAAAGTGGCAAAATAAAACCCTCCTTTTCGACCCCTATCTTTCAGATTCACTATCAGTTAAATACCAAAATACAGACAAGCCTCATACACGCATGAGTGAACTTGCTATTGAACCAAGCTATTTACCAAAAATAGACATTGTAACCTCAAGTCATAACCATACCGATCATTTGGATGCTGAAACTTTACTACCAATTTTGCAAAAAAATTCTGAAATAAAATTCATAATCCCAGAGGCCAATCGTGCTTTTGTGGCTGAAAGAGTTAAATGTGAATTTAACTTCCCCATCGGGCTTAATGATGGACAAATAACTGAATGCAAAGGCTTTAAAATCACAGGATTGCCTTCGGCTCACAATACAATTGAGAGAAATGAGTTAGGTCATTGCAAATTCATGGGCTTTGTTGTGCAGTTTGGCAGTTACTCCATTTACCATTCTGGCGATACACTTTTATACGAAGGTTTGGTAGATTTTTTAAAACAATTTAATCTTGATCTAGCCTTTTTACCTATTAATGGCAATAAACCAGAACGCAAAGTAGCCGGTAATTTGAACCCAAAAGAAGCCGCAAATTTAGCAAAAGATACTAATTCCAAACTAGTTATCCCCCACCATTATCACTTATTTGAGTTTAATACCGAAGAGCCAAAACTATTTGAAAACGAATGCCAAAAAATAAATACAAAATATAAAGTTTTAAAAATTGGCCAAGGATTAGAAATTATCTAATTATTTAGTTTTTAAGAATTTCAACTCTTTAAAAAATCACAAAAAAAACATCATTCTATTTTCAAATACAATTTCCATATCAAAAAAATACAAAAGTATAATCTTCGGTATTTTTCAAATATTATTTTGTATAAATCACAGCACAGTGTAGCATAGGATGGTTCAGTTGGCTCAAATTGGAATCTTTGCACATATTTCGAATCGTCTTCTAAAGACAAATAAATCAATCTTTTTAATCTAAACAACTTTAAAATGAAGCAAAATTTTATTCAAAAACTGAGTAAAATCAAGTTAGCTATTTATTTAGCTACTATTCTACTCTCCGTCTCCACAACATTTGCCCAAAGCCAAGTAAAGGGCAAGATTATTGGCCCTGATGGCGACGCCCTCGTGGGTGTAAACGTATCGATAAAAGGCACAACAAGGGGAACTACTTCCGACGCCAGTGGAAATTACAGAATTGATGCCCCAGGTATTTCAAAATTAGTTTTTAGCTATGTGGGTTATGACACTTATGAAGTTTTAATTGGCAATCAGAGTATCATAAACGTAAACCTTACCCAAAACAATAAAATATTGGATGAGGTCGTAGTGGTAGGTTATGGTAGTCAAAACAAAAAAGAAGTGACCGGGGCCGTACAAACCTTGAAATACAAGGAGTTACAAGATATTCCAGTTTCACAAATTGGCCAAAAACTACAAGGTCAAGTGGCTGGAGTACAAATTAACCAAAGTACAGGTAAGCCAGGTACAGGTATGACCATTCGTATTCGAGGTCAGCTTTCGGTTTCAGCAGGTTCTGATCCATTATATGTAATCGATGGCTTTCCAATCACTGGTAATATCGGAGCCATGAATCCTGACGAAATTGAGGATATTTCTATTTTGAAAGATGCCGCCTCAACTTCATTGTATGGTTCAAGAGCAGCCAATGGTGTAGTATTAATTACAACCAAAAAAGGTAAAAACGGAACAAATGTTAGTTTCAATGTATTTACTGGAACCCAAACTGTTCCTGAAAAGGGCCGTTTGAATATGATGAATGCGGAAGAATTTGCTCAATTCAAAAAAGAATCCTATGAAGATGCCAAGCAAGCTGTACCTGCCGAATTCCAAAATCCATCGCAATATGCTTCCATGAATAACAACGATTGGTACAATGCTCTTTTGAGAACTGCACCATTAACTTCTTACAATTTAAGTTTAACTTCCAATAAAGATAGGGTGCGTACCTCAGTTGTAGCTGGTGTATTCAATCAGGAAGGTGTAGTACTAAATAATAAATACAACAGATATTCCTTGCGCTTAAATACAGAATACGATGTTTCAGATAAAGTGAAAATTGGCTTTAACATAGCTCCTCAATATGTTTTTGACAATACACCACGTACAGATGGCGACAGAGGTACAGGAATATTATTTAACGCCTTACATACTTGGCCAATTATGCCCATTTATCAAGCAGATGGCAAAACCCTTACTACTTTCAATAGATTCCCTGCAAGCACAGGTAATATATTCGCCTATGCCAATTGGGTAAGATCTGCAGAAGAATTAATTAATGAAAATAAAAATTTCAATATACTTTCTAATGCTAATATTTCTTATTCGCCCATAGCAGGTTTAACTTTGAAATCAACTTTTAACGTTGAGTTATTACAAAACAAGTTTTTCTTTTTTAATCCATCCACTGCCACTTCAGCTATTAATACACCAGTACCAACATTGGCTGTCTCAATAAGAGAAACTGACGAAAGATTGGCTTGGTTAAATGAAAATTTGGCTACCTATACAAAGTCAATAAATAATATACACAATTTTGAATTATTGGCAGGTTATTCAAATCAAGCTTTTCGACAAGATCTAACACGTATTCAAGCGGATACTTATTCAGATGATAGGCTTCCAACTATTCAAGGTGCAATAAATATTAACAGGAATGGTACTAGTACGGGAGTTCAGGAATGGGCATTAACATCGCTACTTTCACGATTAACCTATAATTTCAAAAGCAAATATTTATTCACTGCCTCTATCCGTCGTGATGGCTCATCTCGTTTTGGTGCCGACAATCGATGGGGTACATTCCCTTCTGTATCAGCGGGCTGGGTAATTTCTGATGAAAATTTCATGAAAAACAACTCAAAAGTTTCATTTGCAAAATTAAGAGCTAGTTTTGGTGTTGTTGGCAATAATAACATTGGTAATTATACCTCTTATGCCTTGATTAATAATACTGTGAATGCTGTTTTTGGTAGTACAGTAGCGCCTGGTGCGGTGGTGAGCTCATTAGCTAATAGTAATTTAGGTTGGGAAACTACCAAACAACTAGACCTTGGCTTAGACCTTGGTTTAATAAATGATAGAGTTAATTTTGTATATGATTTTTATACAAAACGTACTACCAATCTTTTGTATTCCGTACAAATTGCACAGGAGTCAGGTTTTGGTAATTTCAATGATAATATTGGAGAAATTAAATTCTGGGGACATGAGTTTTCTTTAAATACAAAAAATACAACTGGTCGCTTTAAATGGAGTACCAATGCTAATATTTCATTCAATAGAAATAGAGTGATTGCTTTAGCTCCCGGAATTGACCGAGTTTATGGCACATTCCATATTACAAAAGTAGGTCAACCTTTCGGTCAATTTTATGGCCATATTTCACAGGGTATGTACCAAAATCAAGCTGATTTAGATGCCAACCCTAAAGTTCCCGGTAGATCATTTGTAGGCACGATCAAATTGACAGACCAAAATAAAGATGGTATTATCACCAATGGGGGTGACTTTGACGACAGAGTTATCATGGGAAATCCATTCCCTACATTCACATATGGCATTACCAATAATTTCTCTTTTGGCAATTTTGATGCAAATATTATTGGTTCGGGTTCACAAGGAAACTCTTTGCTTGTTCGTCATATTTATTCTACTGCCAATTTGGATGGTGTATTTAATATGGTAGATGAGGCCAAATATCGATTTCGCTCACCTGAAAACCCTGGAAAAGGCTTTTATGGTACAACAGTTGGTGGCGGTAATGTTACAGGTATTGAGCGTGACTGGATGAACAGCCGTTTTGTGGCAGATGCATCTTTTTTCACAATTAAAAATGTAACAGTTGGCTATACTTTAAACAAAGCCAATAAAGTTTATAAATCTGCCAGAGTTTATGTTTCTGCACAACAATTATTTGTATTTACCAAATATTGGGGTGGGCCAAATCCAGAAACCAATGCACAAGGTAATGGACAAGGTGATGGTGGCAACTTAAGCCCAGGAGTAGACTTATCAAACTATCCTGTGCCTCGCACATTTTCATTGGGTGTAAACTTTAATTTTTAATTCTAAAAATCGATATAATTAATTTAGTATATATATGAAAAAGATAATAATTATAATCATCATTTTAGGATTCTTTCAAACTTCATGTGATAAAGACTTCCTAAGTATAACGCCAGAAACTAATTTGGCTACTGCTACTTTTTTCAAAACTGAAACTGATTTTCAGCAAGCTGTAAATGCAACTTATGTGCCGCTTCGTACTATTATGAACGATAGAGGCTATTTATTAGGGGAAATGCATTCAGACAATACCTATTATGCACGAAATATTCTTTTTGGTGCCACAGAGGCCCAGGAAGATATTGCGGACTTTTCTTTGCCTACTTCTGTTGGGCAAAATGGAGTTATAATATCGCCTAATACACATGTGCTCAATCAATATCGTCAAGATTTCTTTATAATTGCAAGAGCTAATCAAGTTCTTTCGCAAATTGATAAAGTAGAATTTGACGCTGCTCGTAAAACCAATATGAAAGGTCAAGTACAACTTTTAAGGGCATTTGCTTATTTTGAATTGCTTAGGTATTATGGCACCGCTCCATTGCACTTAACACCAGTTACGGTGAGAGAAGAAGCCGCTTTACCATTAGCAACTACAGACCAATTGTACACACAAATTATTGCTGATGCCACAGCTGCAGTTGCGAATTTATTACCAAAATCAAAACAAGAGGCTGGCCGTGTAACATCTGGTACTGCCCGCATGCTTCTGGCAGATGTTTATATGACTCAGAAAAAATGGGCCGAAGCTGAAAAAGTTTTAAAAGAAATAGTTGATAGTAATGAATATGCTTTGATGCCAGAATATGCACAAGCGTTTTCAGACAATACAGCAAACAAAAACAATAAAGAATCTGTATTTGAGGTACAGTTTTTGGAAGGTTCAGCAGGTTTTAATGGCACCTTTATTTACAACTTTTTACCACGCCCTATGTCTGTTGAAGAGTTGAAAACCATAACAGGCACCTCAAACCCCCAGCCTCTTACGGGTGAAGGTAATAACACACCAACACCAGATGTAATTGCTTCTTATCAGGAAGGAGACAAACGTAAAGATGCTTCAATTGCTTACATTAAAATAAGTGGCAGCCTACGTGAAAATAAGGAATATCCTTATATCAAAAAGTTCGCTAAAATACATGCTCAGCACAACAATACAGGAACCAATTGGCATATATATCGCTATGGTGAAGTACTTATCTCGTTGGCTGAAGTACTCAACGAGCAAGGTAAAACGGCTGATGCGGCTATTTATTTAAATCAAATTAGAAAGCGAGCTGGCTTAGCCGATGCTACTCAAACTGGGCAGGCCGAATTGCGAAATCAAATTGCAATTGACCGTAGGTCAGAATTAGCTTTTGAAAACAAGCGCTGGTTTGACATTGTGCGTACAGGAAAATTTGTAGAAATTATTTCAGCATATGGTGCTAGAATAAAGGCTAACCCCCTTGCCTATTATTATCCTGCGGGCAGCACCCTTCGTAGCAATAGTTTTTCTAACATTACAAAATATTATCCTTTACCGGCTGATGAGTCTTCCTTAAATCCTAATTTTTAGGTTTTGATGTTATAATATTTAATCCTTATAGGTTTTTGAAACCTATAAGGATTTTTTAATTTTAGAAAATCAATCCTTCTGAGACATTTATTAATTTTTTTTCACCGTCTGATTTAAAACAGGACAGTATGAATAACAAATTAAATTATTTTTATATTTACAAAAAAAACTAACAAATTCAACATGCAATCAAAACGATTTTCATTCAAAATAGTAGCTGCTATTATTGCTGTTTTTTCAATAATATCAATTTCTATGGTAAAAATTGGTGTAAAAACCGAGCCTATTCCTATCAATAGCGATAAATTGGCAAAGCTAAAACTCCCAGCAGGTTTTAAAGCTGAGTACTTATATGGTCCTTCGGAAAATAAGCAAGGCTCTTGGGTAGCTATGTGCTTTGATGACAAAGGCCGAATGATAACATCGGACCAATATGGTGGCCTGTTTCGATTGACTGTACCTGCGGTAGGTTCTGCAAATACGATGGCTACTTCTGAAAAACTAAAAATTACCTCTGGAGTTAAAGGTGATACTTTGGGTATGGGTTATGCCAATGGCCTACTTTATGCATTTAATAGCCTTTATGTGGTGATTAATAATAGTAAAAACAATCGTCAATTTCCAAGGAAATCGGGGATTTATCGCCTGCAAGATACTGATAATGACGATAATTATGATAAAATAACTGTTTTGAAAGAATTTGTGGGTGATGGTGAACATGGCCCACATAGCGTTATCCTTTCTCCCGATAAAAAATCATTATATATGGTAGCGGGTAATTTTACTGATTTACCAGCAATTGACGCCTACCGTTTACCAAAGACCTGGGCGGAAGACTTGCTTTTTCCTAAAGTAACAGACCCTCGTGGTCATGACCCTGACAGGCATGCTCCAGCTGGATTTGTGCTAAATTTTGATCCAGAAGGAAAGAGATTTGAATTAGTAGGTGCTGGCCTTAGAAACACTTACGATATTGCTTTTAATGAAGTTGGTGATTTATTCGCTTATGATGCAGATATGGAGTGGGATTTTGGTTTGCCATGGTATCGCCCTACTCGTATTTGCCATATGACATCTGGCTCAGAATGGGGTTGGAGAAATGGAAACAGCAAATGGTCGCCAACATTTCCTGATAATTTACCACCAGTAATTAATATTGGTCAGGGCTCACCTGTAAACTTGATGCACTTAAAAGATGCTAAAGTGCCAGCTAAATATAAAAGCACTTTATTGGCTTTCGACTGGACTTTCGGCGTAATGCATGCGATCAATTTAAAGCCTCAAGGCTCTAGCTATACAGCTACTCGTGAAGAGTTTTTATCAGGAATTCCGCTTCCTTTAACTGACGGTACAATTGGTCCTGATGGTAACATCTATTTCATGACTGGTGGTCGCAGAATTGACTCTGACGTTTATAGAATTTACTATGCTGGCCCAGAAAGCACTGGCACAGTGGCTATTACGCCTGCCAACGCCTTGAACAATACGAGAAGAAATTTGGAAAAATTCCATACAGGAGGTCCAAATCCTACAGCTGTTGCCACTGCATGGCCTTATTTGAAATCGCCAGATAGATTTATCAGATATGCGGCTCGTATAGCTTTGGAGCACCAGCCCGTTGCTGAATGGCAAGATAAAGCAATAGCTGAAAAAGACCCAGTTATTGCCATTCAAGCTTTGGTTTCTTTGATTCGTCAAAACCCGACCACTAAGAAAAACGAGATACTAACTGCCTTAAATTCAATTAATTATGGGGCTTTACAAGAGTCACAAAAATTGGACTTATTACGTGCTTATGAGCTAGTTTTCCTACGCTTAGGCATGCCTGATGAGCCAATGAAAGCTAAAGTAATTGCGGCAATGAATCCTTATTACCCTGGTACATCTGCACATTTGAATAGAGCTTTGAGTAAAAATTTATTATATTTGGATGCACCTGGAGCAGTGCCAAAAACTATGGCATTAATGAAAATAAAAACTGAGCCAGGTAATGATGCATTGAACGTTGAAAATGCCACGGCTACTTCTGATTTGATTTTAAGAAACCCTCAATATGGTGCCGACTTAGCCAATATGCTTTCCAAAGTGCCTCCTGCACAGCATACTTACTATGCCAACGTGCTTACAATGGCCAAAACAGGTTGGACGCCAGCATTGCAAGATACCTATTTCAAATGGTTTGCTGATGCTTTTCAATACAAAGGCGGCCGTAGTTATGTAGGTTTTATTGATAGAAGTAGAAAATTGGCATTGAAAAATGTTCCAGATTCCAAAAAGGATTATTTCGATAAACTATCTGGTGCGGAAATGTTGAGCAAAAATGGTAACGATTTGGTAAATATCACTAATTATCCTAAAGGCCCTGGCCGTAGATGGACTACCGAAAATGCTTTGCCCTTATTGGCAGCGGATAGTTTGAAAAATAGAAATTTTGAAAACGGTAAAAACATGTTTGTAGGTACAACTTGTCGTGCATGCCATCAAATGCAGGGCGAAGGAGGTGCTAACGGTCCAGATTTAACACAATTGGCCACAAGATTCTCGGCAAAAGAAATGTTGGAGGCAATTACCGATCCAGATAAAGCGGTTTCGGATCAATACGCTGCCACTCAATTTAGCCTCAGAAACGGCAGTTCTGTTGTAGGTAGAAAAATTAATGAGGACAAATTATATTACTACGTTTCTCAAAATCCATATACACCAGAAGTGCTCACAAAACTTCCTAAAAAGAATGTAATTAAAGCACAATATTCGGCAGCTTCAATAATGTTTCCTGGACTTATAAATAGCCTTAATAAAGAAGAACTGAAAGATTTAATGGCTTATTTGATGGCTGGGGGGAAAGCTGATAATAAGATGTTTAGTGGCGGAAGATAATTGATTTTTTAATTAAATTCCTTTTAGGTAGCTTTTTATTATTACAATTTACGTCGGCAAGGTTGAACCCACAGTGGAACTGCTTGCCGACGTTTTTTCTACAACCTATTTAATTTTATTTGTATTTTAAAAAAAAATTACTTCCGCCAATATTTTTATAGGTTTAAAAAATGAAAATTAATAGGAAATATTTTTTATTGACATTTGGTCTATTTGCGTTACTAATATTAATCGAAATAAGTATTAGAACTCAAACTGCCTTATCAAAACAGTTATTCAATTTGAATATACCCGTTTTATTAAAAACAAATTTAGCCTCTTACCTTGGTTTTACTTTTGCAGTTTTACCACTATTTTTGTTTGAAATTTTATTGCCAAATGACGAAAAAAGCAAAGATCATAAGTTTGGCGTTTTATTTTGGATTATTTCCATTCAATGTAATTTCTTCTTTAGTTTAATCGCAATTAAGATTATAAATTTATTTAATTTAAAGCCATTTTTTAAAATTTCATTTGAATCATTAAAAGGAGTAAGCATAGTTAGTCCGCTGTTAATCAACATATTTCTCATAATTTTCACTTTATTTGTTTTCGATTTTTTCTATTACTGGTTTCATCGAATGCAACATAAAATAACCTTCTTTTGGGAATTTCATAAGGTGCATCATTCAATAAAAAACTTGAACGCTGTAGTTTCCTATCACCATGTTTTGGAAGAGCTTTTTCGAATTCCCTTTATAATTATTCCATTAGCAATATTGATTAAAATTGACGCTCCGAAACTGGCGATACTTTCTTCATTTTATGCAGTTTATGGGCAATTTATTCATATGAATTCCAAAGTGAGCCTTGGCTTTTTAAGATATATATTTGCCGATAATTATTATCATAGAATCCACCACTCATTGGAAGAAAGTCATCATAATAAGAATTTTGCAGCATTTTTTCCTATTTGGGATATGATTTTTAGCACTAACCATTTTCCAAAAAATAACGAATTCCCAGAGGTAGGTTTGGCTGATGTAGAACAGCCAAAAACTTTGAAATCGTATTTGTTTTTACCAGATATTTTTAAAAAATAAGACTTATATGAAGATAAAAATAATTTTTATTTATTTAATATTATTTTTTTCGCAGACATTATTTGCCCAAAAAACAGTTAAAAAACCTAACATTTTATACATTTTGGTTGATCAATGGCGTGCACAGGCCACAGGTTTTGCTGGAGATAAAAATGCAATTACGCCTAATTTGGATCGGCTGGCAAAAGAAAGTATAAACTTAAAAAATGCCGTTTCTGGTATGCCAGTTTGCTCCCCCCATCGAGCTTCGTTAATGACTGGCCAATACCCATTAACCCATGGTGTATTTATGAATGATGTGCTCTTGGACACCAACAAAATCACTTTTGCAAAAATCTATAAATCAGCGGGTTACAAAACTGGTTTTATTGGAAAATGGCATTTGGATGGCCATGGTCGAAACAGCTATATACCTCCAACTCGCCAGCAAGGTTTTGGCTATTGGAAGGCTTTAGAATGCACGCATGACTATAATAATTCGGCTTATTATACTGGTGATTCCAACAAAAAACAGATTTGGGAGGGCTATGACGTGATAGCACAAACCAATGATGTGATTAAATATGTAAAAAAAGCAGCAACTGAGCCTAATCCATTTTTGCTATTTATTTCCATTGGTTCACCACATGACCCTTACCAAACAGCGCCTGAAAAATATCGGAAAATGTATGAAAACAAAGAGCTTATTATCAATAAAAATGTGCCAGATGAATTAAAAAATCAAACTAAAAAGAACCTAATTGGTTACTATGCGCATATATTGGCCATTGACGAATGTGTGGGGCAAATGTGGCAAACCCTTAAAGATTTGAAAATTGATGATAATACTATCATTGTTTTTTCTTCTGATCATGGCGATTTGATGGGTGCACATGGCAGTTGGAATAAACAGCAACCTTATGCCGAAAGTATAAAAGTGCCTTTTCTAATTCATTATCCGGATGGTTTTGGAAAAAAAGGTAAAACTTCGAATGAATTACTCAATACACCAGATATTTTGCCTACTTTACTAGGAATTAGCAAAATACCAATCCCAAATTCAGTTGAAGGTCATAATTTTTCAGCTAGTTTAATGGGATATAAAAAAGATAAAATAACCCATACACTTATTTCATGTGTGCAACCTTTTGGTCAATGGGATAGAAAAAAAGGAGGCAAAGAATACCGTGGTATTGTGACAAATCAATACACTTACACAAGAGATTTAAATAGACCTTGGCTTTTGTTTGATAATAAAAATGACCCCTTCCAAATGAATAATTT
>JANMZR010000051.1:0-40665 GCA_031383555.1 Cytophagaceae bacterium
CGAAAGTCCAAAAAATTGGGTATTTCCAGACTTTTATACACCATCACCTTGCCGTTTACCTTCATGTTTGGGCCAATTGGCTTTTTGATTTATTTCATTATTAAAACCTTAAAAACTAAGTCAATAAATGAGTTTAGTTAAAGAAATATACCTTAGAAACAGGCTTTTAGCAACCGCTGGCACCATTAACTTGATAGCGGCAGTATTAATGTCGATCTATGCTTTTGTAAATACCACAGAAGTTTTGGGCATCAATTCTATGATAAAACCCATAAAATTCACCATAAGTATTTGGGTATATTCCTGGACCTTGGCTTATTTGCTTTTTTACCTAAACGACCAAAAAAAGGTTAGAAATTTCTCTATATTATCAATAATAGTGATGACTTACGAAAACTTGGTAATAATAATTCAAGCCTTTCGTGGTAAGCTATCGCACTTCAACCAGACCGAAATAATCGGCGGTATTTTGTATATGATAATGGGAATAATGATTGTAATAGTTACCGTTGCTACTCTCATTATCGCCATCCGATTTATCAGGCAAAAGACATATGCTATTAACCCAACTTTTGCTTTATCAATAAAAATCGGACTGATATTTTTTGTGATATTCAGCTTTATGGGCGGCTATATGAGTGCAATAAACTCACATAATGTTGGTGGGCAAATAGGAGAGGCTGGCTTACCGCTTTTGAACTGGAGCACTATTTTTGGCGACCTCAGAGTGCCCCATTTCTTTGGCCTCCACTCCTTGCAATTGATCCCTCTTTTCGGCTATTTTATTTCCAAAAATCCAAATAAAGAAAGCAAAACCAAAAGACTAGTTTGGATATTTTCAATACTTTATTTTGCTTTTGTGAGCTTTACTTTATGGCAGGCGTTGAAGGGAGTGCCGTTTTTACATTAATTTAAATCCCTTTCAAAAGTCAATTCTTTTCTAATTGATGATGGAATTACCATTTAAAACTTTGTATTCACAGTTAGAGTAAATGCAATAAGTCAATGTGGCTTGGAAGGGAAATAGATAAAAGGAAGCTTACGCACAAAATCCTGGAATACCAAAAGTCAAAATTTTTTTTATATACCTTCACTCTAATTATCTGGCAAACCGCTATTATATGCTTTGCTTCTTAATTATCCTTAATTTTGTAAAAAATTAAAAGAATGCAACAAAACAACCCCCTTCATGGCCTTACACTAGAACTTATATTACTTCAACTCAAGGCGCAATATGGTTTTAGAAAACTGGGGCAGATGATTCCAATTCGTTGCTTTATACTTGACCCCAGTATAAAATCGAGTTTAGTATTTTTGCGAAAAACAGACTGGGCAAGGGCCAAAGTAGAGGAATTGTATATTTCAACTGAGTTTAAAACTGAGGTTTTTAAGCAAGTAGAAGAGGAATATTATATGTCAAAGAAAAAGGGGAAATAGCTTTTTAATTTAAATTAAAATTGTGATTTTCAGCTATTAAATTGTTTGAATTTCACATTTAAAAAATACTTACAATTTTACAAAAAAATGCTTAAAACTGTATTTATTGAATGAAAAATGAAATTTTGGTGGTTGTTAAAAAGACCAATAAAACTATTTGGTTGGTATATTGTCGTAAATTTGTGGGAGAATAATAAAAAATGGCAAAAAGTTATAGTCAGTTAAGTACAATTAAGAAAAAGGAAATGAGTCTTTTGGTTGAAAAGCCACAAGAATTAATGACTTTTTTGATTGAAAAACTCCCTTCGAAAAGTAGAAATACTATCAAAAATATGCTTCGTGATAAGCAAATAGTTGTTGATGGTCAAGCTATTAGCCAGTTTAATCACCCTTTACAGCCAGGCAATAAGCTTGTAATTGAGCTGAACAAGCCACCGGAAAAAATAAAATACCATGGCCTCCAAATTATATTTGAAGACGAACACCTCATTGTAATTGATAAAAAAGAAGGTATGCTCTCCATAGCAACTGATAAAAATAAAGACCATACAGCCTACAGCATTTTGAGTGAGCATGTAAAAAGGTATAGCTCTCAAAATAAAATATTTGTAATCCACCGGCTCGACCGTGAAACATCAGGCATAATGATGTTTGCCAAAAACCCAGAAGTGCAGAAGTTAGTGCAAGAAACTTGGGGCCCAACTACAAAAGAGCGAACTTATGTGGCTGTAATACAGGGACTTATAGATCATCCAAATGGTAGTTATTCCTCTTATTTAGTAGAAAGTAAGGCCTTAATTGTACATTCATCACAAAACAAAAACTTTGGTGTATATGCCGAAACACATTATGAAACCATCAAAGCCAACCAATATTTTACACTCCTAAAACTAAATCTTGAAACGGGTCGTAAAAACCAAATTCGTGTGCATATGCAAGACCTTGGGCATCCCATAATTGGTGACGAAAAATATGGTGCTACCAAAAACCCGATTGGTCGCTTAGGCCTTCATGCACTTTCTTTGGCTTTTGAGCATCCAATTACAAAAGAATTACATAAATTTGAATCGCCAATTCCCGTGAGTTTTTTGGGAATGTTTAAATAGTTTGTGAGTTTTATTGTTTTCGGCATTTTTATTGTCTCATAACAGCATCTAACATCTAACAACTACCATCTAACATCTAATATCTAATATCTAACATCTAATATCTATCATGGACATATTCGTAGGCAGTTTGCCATTCAAATTGAAAGAAGACGAACTCAAAAGCTTATTTGAAGCTTATGGTGAGGTGGAGTCGGTAAAAATTATAATCGACAAACAAACTCGACAAAATAAGGGCTTTGGCTTTGTGATTATGCCAAATGACGAGCAAGCTCGCCAAGCCATAGCCAATATAAATGGTTCAGAAGTAATGGGGCGTACCATTGTAGCCAATACTGCTCAACCTAAATCAGAACAGCCAAAAGGAACTCCAAAGCCTTTTTTGGGTGGAAAAACAAAGTGGTAGTAGGCTTGGAAAGTAGGTGTTTTTATGGAAATTCTTTAAAATTTTTCTAAAACAAAGTAATTCCAAAAACTAAGCTTCTAATTAATATATAAACCAAAAAGCCAAAAGGGCCAAACATCAATGTGAGTACTAAGCAAGGTGCTAAAAACCAATGGCTTATATTGTGTTCATGGCCATCGGCAAGCTCCCAACTACCAACAAAAAGATCAAATACCAAATAATGTACCCAACCAGCAAGTAATGCTTGCCTATTTCGGAAAAGCCGCTCAACACCTGCTAAACTGAAAAAATCACCTGATGATTTGCCAATGGAAATTAGAATATAAAACACATACACTACAGACAGAAGAATTGGAAATATGAATGATTCGATTACCAATTTCGTGTAATTCCAATTGGGGGCAGTTATCATTAAAAGCCATGGAATAAGCACAATCGAATTACATATTTTAAATATTGTTTCAGGTTTTACCATAGTATATTTTCCAAATATTGGGATTTAATAAATTATTAACAAAAGTATTATTACTAGCCAATTTCGTCTAATTAATCTCTGTCCCTCTAAAACCTCTTTGTAAAAAAGAATTAAATTACCACCAATTCACTATGTTTGAATTAAAAAAATCGTTTTGTTAAAAATTAAATTTACACTTTAGTTTCACCTTAAGAGCTACCATTTAATAATTTCAACAATTTTGTTAATAATTAAACTGTTATTTTTAAAAATTATTTAAATTGCTATCAAATAAAATTAATCACTCCAAATAATGTTAAATTAACATCGATAAATTGATTGATGAATATTTATATTAAAATACAAATAACTAAAACAACAAAATCATGTCAAAAGATAAGCCTGGTAAAGAAATCAAAAAAGAAGCTGGTAAAACTTTAAAAGAAAAAAGAGCCGAGAAAAAAGATAAAAAGGCAAGTAAAAGAGATTAAGCTTTCTTAAAATTTTCAATGATATGTTTATGATATTCAGGCATAGCAGGCCGTGGAATTTCATGGCCGACGCCATCCATTTCAACCAAAACGGAATTAGGTATCATTGATGCCAACTTTTTAGAATGTGTATGAGGCACCAATTTATCGGCAGTACCGTGTATAATAAGTGTTGGTAATGTAATTTTGTGAAGCTCATTAAGCCTTGAGCCAGATGCTACAATGGCGCAGAATTGTTGAACCCTTGCCTTAGGGTTTTGCCCTTTGCGCTCTTCAATTGCATAAGTAAAAAGTTGGTTAAATGCCTCTCTGTCAAAATCATATTTTGTGCCAGACAAATATTTATAAAGTGCCAAATAGTTGCCAACCGTTACTTTCAAGTTGATATGCTTGAGTGGAATTGGAACCCATTTTATAAGTTTAGGCAGTACTTTCATAAAGTTTCGTTGTGAAAATGAAGCAATTAGCTTTGGGTCAAGGGCGTAACCCGAGCTCATAATGCTCGTTAAGCTCAACACTCTTTCCGAATGTGATATCGCCAACCTTTGAGCAATCATACCGCCCATCGACGCCCCGATTAAATGAGCTTTTGAAATTGACAGAAAGTCAAGCAAGCCAACAGTATCTTTGGCCATGTCTTCCAAAGTGTATGGCTTGGCTTTATTCCAGCCATCCAACCAAGTTGAGTAACCAATATCACGGTTATCAAATCTAATTACTCTATAACCAGCTTCTACTATTGGTGCAATAAATGAATGTGACCAAATTACACATTGTGCATCGAGCCCCATTATTAATACTACCGTCGGATGGGTGTTATCACCAAAACTTTCGTAGAAAATTTCAATACCATTGACCTCGGCCTTACCTGTTGTTGAATTTAAATTTGTAATTTGTGCCATATTATATAAAATACAAATTTACAGAATAATCTATTTAAATGCTTACAATTTGCCTTTACGGACCCGAATCAGTAGGAAAAACAACCCTTGCCGCTGAACTAGCTGTGGATTTTAACGGTATTTTCGTGCCAGAAGTATCAAAAGACATGGTAATTTCTAATGATTTTACCATAAACGATATCATTGAAATTGGCAAAGCACAAACGGCTGCCATATTAGAAGCGCAAAAGCAAAATACTCAGCTTATTATTTGTGATACCGACCTCATAACCACTGAGATTTATTCAAAAATATACCTTAACAATGTGCCCGAAATACTATATGATATGGAAAAAAAACTTCATTTCGATATCTATTTTTTATTGGATATTGATGTACCCTGGGTGCCCGATGGACTTCGTGACTTAGGTAATAGAAGGGAGGAAGTCTATAATATTTTTAAAAATGAATTAGAAAAGCGGGGTATCAATTATTGGAAAGTAAAAGGTAATTGGAAAGCCAGAAAAAAAATGGTTTCAAAAAAGATTTTGGAATTAATAAGTCAATAATTATTTTACAAAAAAAATGTTAAGCAAATTAACCGTATTGTTTTCCACAAATTTAAGTTTTTACAGATATACCATTTCTGGGTTTAAATGTAAAAAAGCTACCATTCTTGTGAATGATAGCTTTTCAAATTGAACTTCTTTTAATTTTTACAAATCTGATTAAATTTTACACATCACAAATAGTAATTCCCTGCTTTAAGGCAGCTAATTTATCGGGCATAGTAGGTATAAACTCTTGACCCACAAAACCTTTATAACCAGTTTCCAAAATAGCTTTCATTACCGCTGGGTAATTTATTTCTTGACTCTCATTAATTTCATGACGGCCCGGGACACCGCCTGTATGATAATGGCTAATGTATTGCTGATTTCTTTTTATGGTAGCAATTAAATCACCCTCCATTATTTGCATATGGTAAATATCATAAAGTAACTTGAATTTGTCGGAACCAACCATTTCACACAACACAGCACCCCATTCGGTGTTGTCACATTGGTAGTCTTTATGATCTACTCTTGAGTTTAATAATTCCATAGAAATTGTAACATTATGCTTTTCAGCAGTTTTCATGATTCTTTGGAGTCCTTTCTTAGAATTTAAAAGACCTTGCTCATCACTTATTCCGTTTTTATTGCCAGAAAAAGTAATTAAATTTTTCACACCTGCAGCAGCGGCTTTGGGTATCAAATCTTCATATAGTGCCACTAAAGTATCATGATTTTTCAAATTATTAAAGCAGCTGGTAAGACCCATGCCATCTGGCCACTTATCAGGCTGACCCATAGCAGAAGTGAGGCCATACTTTTTCAAAACCTCCCATTCAATGGGCCCAGTAAGCTCAATGGAGCCCATTCCGTAGCTTTTTGCAGCTTGCACCAGTTCTTCAAATGGCACGGTGCTGTAGCACCAACGACAGGCTGAGTGATTTATTCTGCCTTTTAAGTCGGCACCTCCTGCCGTTTCTATAGCCCCAATACTTTCTGTAAAAGAGGAAGTACCCATTACTATTGCAGCAGTAGAAGTTGCTTTCTTTAAAAGGCTTCTTCTATTTATTGTATTTACCATAATGTAACTTTTATAATTTTAAATTAAAATATCTTGAAAATATAGTTGAAGTTAAAATAAAATATTGAAAATACTTTAACAGCTTTTATTATTTTATTAAACCATCAGATTGTGAGCTTAATATTCATAAAAAAATCTAAATTATATTCGTTTTAATACATACAATTTTTAATTTAATATTTGCAAATATTAAAAAAATATACTAACTTTTCATTCAATTCAAAGAAACCCCGTCCAGTTTGTGGAATGGTCGGTCTGAAATTATCAAACCAAAATTTCTTGAAGATTTTTTATCTAATTGACTTTAAGTGCATTAGAAATTTTATTTACAAAAACACAAAATTTTGTAAAAAACTGCGCTGAAAAAGAGTTAATTTTGGTAATTAAGTGTCAATAAAAACCGCAGAAAAAAAAGTAA
The DNA here is from genome assembly GCA_031383555.1 of Cytophagaceae bacterium. GTDB lineage: Bacteria > Bacteroidota > Bacteroidia > Cytophagales > Spirosomataceae > JANMZR01. The sequence continues at coordinate 6,829 of JANMZR010000051.1, forward strand.
TTTTACATATTTTTATACTAATTTATCTAATATTCGCAGCATGGCGCTAGTTCAAAACGAACCCTTACTTATCGAAGACCCTAACCGGTTTGTACTATTTCCTATAAAACATGATGATATTTGGCGCTTTTATAAGCAAGCTGAAGCATCATTTTGGACCGCCGAAGAAATTGATTTATCACAAGACGCTACCGACTGGATGAGCCTCAACGATGGCGAACGTCATTTTATTTCTCATGTTTTGGCCTTTTTTGCTGCTTCTGATGGCATAGTTAACGAAAATCTGGCACAAAATTTCCTCTCCGAGGTTCAGTATGCTGAAGCTAAATGCTTTTATGGCTTTCAGATAATGATGGAAAACATCCATAGCGAAACATATTCTCTTTTAATTGATACTTATATTAAGGACTCTACTGAAAAAGACAAGATGTTAAGGGCAATCGATTTTATTCCATGTGTGAAAAAGAAGGCTGACTGGGCACTTCGTTGGATCGAAAACGGAAACTTTGCTGAAAGATTGATTGCATTTGCTGCAGTGGAAGGCATTTTCTTTTCAGGTTCATTTTGCTCAATTTTTTGGTTGAGAAAAAGAAGCCTTATGCCAGGTTTAACTTTCTCAAATGAGTTGATATCGAGAGATGAAGGCCTTCATTGTGATTTTGCCTGTCTACTTTACACAGATCATATAAAAAATAAACTTGATCCAAAATTGGTTTATGATATAATTAAAGATGCTGTAGAAATTGAACAAGAATTTGTGACAGATGCATTACCAGTATCGTTAATAGGGATGAATGCAGGCTTAATGAGCCAATATATTGAGTTTGTGGCTGATAGATTACTTTTAGAATTAGGCTTAAACAAAATATATAATGCAACTAATCCTTTTGATTTTATGGAGTTAATATCACTACAAGGTAAAACAAATTTCTTTGAGAAAAGAGTTGCAGAATACCAGAAAGCTGGAGTAATGCACGATAAAGAAGCCTTGAAATTTGCCTTAGATGAAGATTTTTAGAAGAATAACCGAGTTTTAATTTGAGAATTTTGTCAGAAACTTTCAAACTCTTAAACTTAAAACTTTCAAGATAACAACCAACAATTAATACCTGTAGTATCGAAACCCACTGTTTTTTTTAACGGTGGGTTTTTTGTTTATTCAGGTCGAAAGCCCCTCAAAAGCTCTTCAATTTGCATCCGTTTTTTCCCTTCCAGTTGCAAATCGTCGATTGAAAGTAATCCATTCCCAGTTTTGAAAATCATTCTTTTTTTGTCAATATAAAAACCTCCAATTTCTTCAATATTAATAATGTCCTCATTATCAATACAACGAGATTTGTATATTTTACAAGATTTCCCTTTTATAACTGTCCAAGCAGCAGGATAAGGAGAAAGACCTCGGATAAAATTATTGATTTCAAAAGCGGAATTATTCCAGTTAATTTCTGTATTTTCTTTAAATAATTTGGGTGCATGCTTTATTTCAAGCGTAAGGTCTTGCGATAATTGTGGGTATTTGCCCAATTTTATTGCTTCAACCGTTTTCAGTACCAAATCAGCACCTTTATTCATTAACTTCTCATAAATTGTTCCTACATTGTCATCAGGACCGATTGGTTCTTTTTCCTGAAAAATGATAGCCCCCGTATCAATTTCATGGGTAAGAAAAAAGGTGGTCACCCCAGTTTCTTTTTCACCGTTTATGATGGCCCAATTTATTGGTGCAGCTCCTCGGTATTGGGGCAAAAGTGAACCATGCAAGTTAAATGTTCCTTTTGGAGGCATGCTCCAAACTACTTCAGGCAGCATTCTGAACGCCACAACTATTTGTAAATCAGCTTTATAACTTCTCAATTGCTCCAAAAAAATAGAATCCTTCAACTTCTCAGGCTGTAATACTGGAATATTTTTAGAAACCGCATATTTTTTCACAGTTGATTCATTCATTTGCAAGCCCCTCCCCGACGGCTTGTCAACTGAGGTCACTACAGCAACTACGTTTTCCCCGCTCTCAACTAATTTCTTTAAACTTGCTACTGCAAATTCTGGTGTACCCATAAATATAATCCGCATATATTTCTTATTTAACAAATTGTAAATTTCACAATTCGCAAAAAAAATATTAACTTTGAATTCAAATTTTAACAAATGATTCGAAACAATACTTATTTTGATGCCACTATTAAAAAGTGGATGTAAATTGTTCTGCAAAGCTACTATAAAAAGGTAGAACGGTCGGAACACCGTTCTTTTTTTTGTTTTATAGGGTTGTTAATCATTTATCTTTTAAAAAAATTAATAAAATGTCAAAGTTTTCATATTATACCCAAGATGGGTACGACAAATTAAAAAACGAACTCAACGACCTCAAAACAAAGGGCCGTACTGCTATGGCTGCGCAAATTGCTGAGGCAAGAGACAAAGGTGACTTGAGTGAAAATGCTGAATACGATGCTGCTAAAGATGCTCAAGGCCTTTTGGAGCTTAAGATATCCAAATTGGAAGAAGTAGTATCCAATGCAAGAGTTATGGACGAAACCAATGTGGATACTTCCACAGTGTCGGTGATGACCAAGGTGAAAATAAAGAATTTGAAGACAAATTCGACTATGCAATATACTTTAGTTTCAGAAGAAGAGGCCAATTTGGCTTTAATGAAAATATCCGTTTCATCTCCAATCGGTAAAGGGCTTTTGGGCAAAAAAGTAGGTGAAAAAGCTGAAATAACCGTTCCTGCTGGTAAAGTTGAGTTTGAAATTTTGGAGATTGGATTGGGGGATATGTAAAATAAGTAACGAGTTGTGACTTTATATTTAACGAAATTGTAAATACCAAAATTGTAAATCGAACATGTCGTCAATTTTCACAAAAATCATAAATGGAGATATTCCAAGTTATAAAATTGCGGAAAATGACCAATTTTTAGCCATTTTAGATGTTTTCCCATTGGTAAAAGGCCACGTTTTAGTTATTCCAAAACTAGAAATTGACTATATATTTGACCTTCCCGACCAACTTTTAGCCGACTTATTTATTTTTGCTAAAAGCTTGGCTCCTGCAATTGAAAAAGCGGTACCTTGTCAAAGAATAGGTATTACAATAATAGGACTGGAAGTGCCTCATGCACATGTGCATTTAGTGCCAATGAACTCAGCAAATGATGTGAATTTTACCCAGCCAAAAATAAAAGTTGAGCCTGCTGAGATGGAAGAAATTGCTGGAAAGATTAGATCTCTTTTGTAGAAATAAGTGATAAAACTAATACCGATCCATATCAGTCTCAATTTCCAAAGCCCAAGCATCAATTCCACCCACAAGATTGAATAGATTGTCAAAAGAATCCATTTTTTGTAAAGTTTTTATGGCATGTGCAGATCGCATGCCGTGGTGGCAATAAAATACTACTGGTTTTGTTTTCGAAATTTGATTGGCCTTATTTTCAATATCATTCAGCGGAATAAGTTGGGCTCCATCCAGGTGACAAATTCCATATTCATAATCCAGCCGAACGTCTATAAGTTGAATATCATCACCAGCTAATAGCCTTACATTCAATTCATTAACTGATAATTCTTGCATCGAATTTGAATCTATAATCTCTTGTCTTTTATTTATTATCTCAATTCTCAAATCTGAATTTACCTTCCTTTTTATCTTAATTTTTTGTTGTGTATTATTTAACAAATCGACCAACAATAATTGTCCAGAAAGCACCTCTCCTATTCCTAAAATTATTTTAATCACTTCATTAGCTTGATACAACCCTATTGTTCCAGGTAAAATTCCAAGTACCCCAACTGTAGCGCAGTTAGGTATTTCAGACTCGGAAGGTTGGTTGGGGAAAAGGCACCGATAAGTTGGACCTAGTTTACCATCTTTTTGCAAAAAATTAAATACAGAAACTTGCCCTTCAAACTTATGAATGGCACCATAAACGAAGGGTTTATTATGCAAAACACAAACATCATTTATCAAATATCTAACTGTAAAATTGTCGGTGCAATCAACGACAATGTCAAAGTTTTTTATGATTTCTTCTGCATTTTCATTTTTTAAAAATTCGGTATATACTTGATAATCAACCGTTTCATTTGATTTATTTAAGTTTTCTGCAGCAGCATTTGCTTTTGCTGTGCCAATGTTTTCAACGGAATAAATTACTTGTCTTTGAAGGTTTGACAGTTCAACTTTATCTCCGTCAACAATACCAATTGTGCCTATTCCAGCAGCAGATAAATATTGCAAAACTGGACTACCCAAGCCGCCAGCACCAACAACCAAAACTTTAGCTTTTTTTAGTCTTTCTTGACCTTCTAAACCAATCTCTGGCAAGAAAATATGTTTTTGATATCTACTTTTTTCCTCCTTTGTAAGCATTATTTTAATTGTTTAAGCTGCACAACTAAGGTACAAATTTTTCATAAACTGGCAAGTTCGACTTTTGGTCTCTCCCATACAATTCTATAAAAGGTATTTTTGGTGTTAGGCCCGCCTCCTCCACTTGCACCCACACATGATCTAATATTTGCATTTTTCCATTAATTAGAAATAATGCAATCGGTTGCCTATTAGCATCAAGTTTTACTATAAACTTTCTCTTTCTGTAGGCAAAAAAATACCCTTCATAACTTTCAGCAACATTTTTTATTTTTGATGTATGCAAGCCATAGGCAAGTGTCCGCTGAATAGTGGAAAGTTCTGTAATTTTGCCACCTTCCGCATAGCGAATCCAATAAGTATGAACTGGATTATTCGGATTTAATATATTGTTTTTCAGCAAATTAGCATCATAAATTACAGTATTGGCGTTATTACTTCTTTGCATATAAAAAAGCTGATTGGGCGTATCGGCAGGAATTGGAAATGTTAAAGGCACACTACTTTTAGTATTCTTTTGAGGAAAACCATAATATGATTTACAACAATAAATAAGGATGGTGATTGTTCGAAAATACAAACTAATTGTTTTTTTAATGGCTAGAAATTATAATTTTTTACGCTCATAGACTACAAAATTGTAATCATACTTATTTTTTTCATCTTTTTTATGTGAATCTCTCGAAGCTTCCCTCCAAATGTTTAGGTCAACATTATCAAAAAATGCATCGCCTTCAAATTCCCCTTTTATTTCCGTTACATACAATTTATCAACAATTGGTATAGCCAATTTATAAATCTGAGCACCACCTATTACAAATATTTGCTGCTCGGTAGTTTTACTATTATTGCCGTATAATTTTTGTGCTAAATTTAATGCCTCCTCAATTGAAGTAACTGTATAGCAGCCATTTAGCTTATATTTTTCGTTTTTACTAATTACAATATTTACTCTATTGGGTAGTGGCTTCCCGATGGCTTCATAGCTTTTACGGCCCATTATCACTGTATTATTTGTGGTCATTTCCTTAAAATAGCGCATATCAGCAGGCATATGCCATAGCATTTTATTATCACCACCTATTGCTCCGTTACTGCCTGCAGCCACTATTAAACTTGATACCATAAATAATGAAATTTTATTTTTTATTCTTCCTAATCTTTATTTTTAATTCTTTCACTAGTTTTTTTGCCTCCTCATGCTGTGCACTTTTCCGCTCTGCATTATCGACTACATCCTTATAATATTTCATCGCTTCTTCATAGTCGCCTGCAGCCTCGGCCATTTTGCCCAATTCAATTTCTGAAGCCAAATAATATCCTGAATCAGAAGCTTTATTTTGCTTAGCATAATCCATAGCTAATGTGTAATAAGTTTTAGCTATAACATTATCCCGCTTAACATTTTTATTAACGTAAGCCAATATATAAGCAGCATATCGGCCAGATGTGGCTTCGTAACCAGGATATAAGTTTTTAATTTTATCCAAAATTTCTAGAGCTTCCCTCTCAGCATCAACAAAATTGGCATTTACAAAGGCTTGTCGAGCATAGTATCTATGAAAATAAGGATTGTCGGGATAAGTCTTGTGCATATATTTAGCCAATTCAAAGCACTTTTCGTTTTCATTTTCCATCGCATATATTTGCAAAAGAAAGTAACGGGCCTCTACACGTGTATAAAAAGCTGTATAAGCAGTCTTCTCCAATTGCCTGATTCCCAATGGTTTATTACCTTTTGTGAAAAACCAAAGTAATGGTTTTAAAGAGGGATATTCTTCGGGAATCCACTTTGCATAATAATTATAAAGCCCATCGCCAAATAATAGCTCGGGGCTCAATTCACTTTTTCCTTTACTAATTTCAAGATATTTCAGGGCATTTTTCCCAGCAAAAGCAGCCTTTGTCCAACGCTTTCTTTCTGAATAAAGTCGCCCTTTAAAAGCATAGGCTGCTGCAAGAAAAAAGGCCGCTTCTACGTTTTTAGTGTCGTCATACATTTTATCAGCATAATAAATACAGCTGTCCATTAAAGCCAAACATTTGCTATCAAACATTGGATTGTCGGTATTTGGCACTATTTTCCACCATTCATTAAGCCCCAATAAAAAGTAGGGCATGGGGTGAGTGGGTACCTTTATATGAAACCAACGATATTGGCGCTCAGATTCGGCAAATTTGAAATTGTACATGTTGTTTATGGCATCGCCAACGTCCAATTGCACGCCCATGTTTTGTAACAATAATTCGTTTTTATCTTTTTGCTTATCGTTTTCAAAGTTCCACCATTGAGCTTGACATTGAATTGATAAAATAAGAAAAAATAAACTTGATTTTAAAAATCCCTGTATTAAATTGAGCATTAATTTGTTGTTCCTATTTTAGTTTTGGGGCCAATTGCCCAATTTGTATTAAATAACTTATTTCCAAAACTAAAATAGGATAAAAATCCAAGCTCGCAGAGTCCTGCAGACAAGTTTTTAATTATTTAGGAAAATTGTTATAAAATAGTTTCGTTTTATTGTACTTTTAAAACGAAAATTTAGCAATTCTAGTTATAAAAAAGCCAAATATTTGTATAAAATTACATAAATAAAGCCATTTTTACCTGTAAAATGATTCAATTACTCGACAAATCCTTTGATATACTTATCACAAAAAAAGATATAAAAGCTAGAATAAAGCAATTGTCAACGCAATTGAATGTTGATTATTCAAATAAAAAACCACTGTTTATCGGTGTATTGAACGGCTCGTTTATGTTTGCTGCTGCAATTTTCAAAAAATGTAACTTTGAAGCAGAAATTACCTTTATTCGGGTGAAGTCATATGAGCACACAATTAGCTCGGGAAACGTACAAGAAATATTTGGCATCAATGAAAATATAGAAGGCAGAGATATCATTTTAGTAGAAGATATTGTAGATACAGGCCTTACTATCTATCAGATAATATCAACTTTAACAAAACAAAACCCAAATTCTATAAAAATTGCCACTTTATTGTTTAAACCTAAAGCTTTAAAAGTGTCTGTTAGCCCTAGTTATGTTGGCTTTGAAATTGAACCAAAATTTGTAGTTGGATATGGCCTCGACTATGATGGTTTGGGCCGAAATTTGGAGGATATTTATGTATTAGTAGATTGATTATTTCCGAACTAAATCACTCATAATTTTGGCTGAACTTAATGCCAACGGAATTCCCCCTCCTGGGTGTACACTTCCACCTACAAAAAACAAATTTTCAAAGTTTGATGAAAAATTAGCATGCCTCAAAAAAGCAGCATATTTATTGTTGGAACTATTTCCATACAAAGCACCTTGAGAAGATGAAGTTCTTGTTTCAATGATTCTAGGGTCTAAAACTTGCTCATAATCAATCAATTCTATTAGATTTTGTTTAAGTATTTTTGAAAGTTTTCTTAATACATTCTCCCTGGTTTTATTAATTAATTCCTCCCAATTTTGCCCTTCATTTGGTGGCACATTGATGAGTACAAACCAGTTTTCACATCCTTGAGGTGCATCATCAGCCTTGTGTTTTGAAGTAATATTTATATAAATAGTTGGATCATCAGAGACCGTTTTTTCATTAAATATTTTCTCGAATTCATGTTTATAGTCTTCACTGAAAAAAATATTATGCAAACCCAATTCAGAAAATTCTTTTTTTATACCCCAATAAAACACAATTCCCGAGCTTGATTTTGGTTGCGAGAGAAGTTTTTCAGGTTGCCTTTCATTTGGTAAAAGTTTACGATAGGTAGCACTAATATCCATATTTGAAACAACAATATCTGCTAAAAATCGAATTCCATTAACTTCCACGCCAACTACTTTTTTATTTTCTACAATAATTATTTCAGCTTTAGACTTAAATTGAAAATTAACCCCAATATCTTGTGCCAATTTCACCAAAGAATCAGTAATTGAAAACATTCCTTTTTCAGGGAAAAATGCACCCAAATTATATTCCAAATGAGGAATTACATTTAACGTTGCAGGTGTCTGATAGGGGTCAGAGCCATTATAAGTTGCATATCTATTGAAAAGCTGGATTAATTTTTGGTTTATAAAATAGGCTTCATTCTCCTCATTCATTGTTTTAAATAAGCCCAAATTAGGAATATTACTGTAACCACGTAAGGCATCAAAGCCCAGCCAAGTCGACAGTTTATGAAGTGACTTTTGAAGAAATAACTTATCTAATATAGAATAGTTTTTACCAGATTTTTTTAGAAAATGAATGATTTTTTCTCTAGGAACACCCAATTTATTTTCAATTTCTTGGGCAAATTTTACTGGTTCGGCCCAAGCAGTCAATTGAGTATTATCGTCCCAAAAATATTTACAAATTTCATCTAAACGATTGTATTTGAAGTATTTATCTGGCTTTTTATTGGCTAACATAAATAGCTCTTCCACCAAATTTGGTAGCGTAAACAAAGAAGGACCGGCGTCAAACCGATAACCTTTTCCTTCGATTTGGCTTAATTTGCCACCCGCATAATCGTTGGCCTCAAAAACAGTAACCTCATAGCCTTTCACCCTCAATCTGATAGCTGAAGCAATACCTGCAATTCCTGAGCCTATTATTATAACTTTTTTCATTCTAATTTTTTAACAAATATTGGCAGAAATAGTTTTGTTTTCAATTGCAATGGCCATAAAAGCAAATATACAAACCACAGATAATTAATTTGAGCAATTCGACCTGGCGTCCTCATATTAACTCTAAATATATTAATCTAACAAAGAATCAAATGAAATTCGCAAAAATATTCGTAATTTTGCGCCTCATTTTTAGGTATATAAATTTGTACTTTTCTACGAAAACAATTTTTGATTTTTAAAAAAATATATGCTCAGAACACATACAAATGGCGAATTAAGGCTTTCAGATAACGGGAAACAAGTTACACTTTGTGGTTGGGTACAAAAAACACGTGATAAAGGCGGCATGATTTGGGTAGACTTGCGTGATAGATATGGAATTACACAATTAATGCTTGAAGAGGGCATCAGCTCCACTGAAAGTTTAGAAATTTCTCGTTCGCTTGGCCGTGAATTTGTAATTGAAGCCAAGGGTACGGTGGTTGAACGACTTTCAAAAAACGACAAAATACCCACTGGTGATATCGAAATAAAAATTGAGTCAATAAAAATATTGAATCCAGCGAAACTTCCTCCTTTTTTAATAGAAGACGAAACAGATGGGGGCGATGATATTCGAATGAAATATAGATATTTAGACTTGCGTCGTAATCCCGTTCGTGCCAATTTGATGCTTCGTCACAAAATGGCTCAAGAGGTTCGCAAATATCTTGACAGTCAGGATTTTATAGAAGTGGAAACACCGGTTTTAATCAAATCAACTCCTGAAGGAGCAAGAGATTTTGTGGTTCCAAGCCGTATGAATGCAGGTGAATTTTATGCATTGCCACAAAGCCCACAAACTTTCAAACAGCTTTTAATGGTTTCAGGCTTTGACCGTTATTTTCAAATAGTAAAATGCTTCCGTGATGAAGATTTACGTGCGGATCGGCAGCCTGAGTTCACACAGATTGACTGTGAAATGAGCTTTGTTGAACAAGAAGATATATTAAACATGTTTGAAGGCTTAATACGTCATATGTTTTTGACTGTGAAAGGTTTAGACCTCGGAACTGTTTCCAGAATGACCTACGACCATGCAATGAAATACTATGGCTCTGATAAGCCTGATATCCGTTTTGATATGAAATTTGTGGAGTTAAAAGGTGAGGAAATTGACCTTACTTCAGGTAAAGATTTTGTAGTTTTTGACACGGCCGAATTGGTGGTGGGTATAAACGCCAAAGGCTGTGCGGAATATACTAGAAAGCAAATTGACGAATTGACAGATTTTGTAAAAAAGCCTCAAATTGGAGCTAAGGGGCTGATTTATTTCAGAAAAATGGAAGACGGCAGTCTAAAAAGCTCCGTTGATAAATTTTATTCAGAGGAAGATTTACAAAATTGGGCAAAAGTATTTGAAGCCGAAGTTGGTGATTTGATATTAATTATTAGTGGTGAGGCCAATAAAGCAAGAAAACAATTAAACGAATTGAGACTTGAAATGGGCTCCCGAATGGGCTTGCGTGACCCCAATAAATTTGCTGCACATTGGGTAGTCGATTTCCCTCTTTTGGAATATGGCGAAGAAGAAAATCGTTGGTTTGCAATGCACCATCCTTTCACCTCACCTAAGCCAGAGGATATTAAATATTTGGAGTCTGGAGAATTAAGTAAAATCCGTGCCAATGCTTATGATTTGGTAATTAATGGTGTTGAAATTGGCGGTGGTTCCATTCGTATTTTTCAAAAAGAATTGCAAGCTAAAATGTTTGACATTTTGGGCTTCAGTCCTGACGAAGCAAAAAATCAATTTGGCTTCTTAATGGATGCCTTTGAGTTTGGTGCACCCCCACATGGTGGCTTGGCATTTGGTTTTGATAGACTTTGCTCGCTTTTTGGTGGCTCTGATTCCATTCGTGATTTCATTGCCTTCCCAAAAAACAACTCCGGCCGTGACGTAATGATAGATTCACCCTCAAAAATCGACCAAAAACAATTAGATGAATTGAGGATTAGGACTTTAGTTTAAATTTTAAGCTAGAACAATCGTAATTTTATTATTTTTAATTTAAGTTTTAGTTTCATTAAAAATTATTAAAGAGATGATTTTAACGAAAAAAATAAGTCAATTGCCAAAAAAAATTGATGTTTGTTCGGTAAAGCCAGTTTTAAAAGATTTTTAAATATCAGCGAATGATATATTTGAATAGCAATAAAAGTTAAACAAACAAAAAAGCCAACCTAAAAATAATTAGATTGGCTTTTTTATTCCGAAATCCGAAATTTAAAATAGTAAGTCCATTAAACTCCCTCTGCCACAACTTCTTTCACCTCTGGCACCATACGGGTAAGCAAGTTTTCAATACCATTTTTCAATGTAATAGTTGACGATGGACACCCTGAGCAAGAGCCTTGTAATAAAACAGTAACAACGCCTTCGTTAAACGAATGAAAGTTAATAGCACCACCATCAGACTCCACAGCCGGACGAATATAATCGTTCAATACCAGCTTTATTTTTTGGACAGTCTCTGAATCCCCTTCGCTTACCTCCAACGACTTCATTGTTGATTCTGCAAAAACAGGTTTTTTATCCTCAAAATAAGTTTTGAAAAACTGCTTCGTCTCAAAAAGTACATTTTCCCATTGGGTAGCTTCGTCCTTTGTGATTGTAACGAAATTACTCGAGATAAAAACTCTTTTTACAAAGTCAAATTCAAAAAGCTCTACGGCCAAAGGTGATTCTTTTTCACCGCTATTCGCCTCATCTAGTGAAGTATAATCAAATGAAAGACTTTCGGGTACCAACTCAAAATTCAAAACAAACTTCATTGAATTTGGATTAGGCGTAGCCTCGGTATAAATAAATATTTGTTGCTTAAACATAATTTCTATTGGTTATACTTCCATTAACACCAAATCGGCATTAGTGGTTTCATAAATTATTTTATTTGTATATTTTTCAAGTCTACTATTACTATCTGTAGTTTATCATTAAAAACAGAAACAACACCTTTTACAATAATGTTTTTCCCATCCAAGTTTTCCTTGATTGGTAAATTAGTATAATTTTCGTCATATAAAACAACAGTTAAAGGAGAATTCGGATATCTTTCTACCAAATTTATCAAAAACGTTTTTTTATCCGGCCTATCAAAAAATCTGGCTCCAGCTATTATATCTTTTACTATAATTTCTTTTCCTACAAAATCCTTTGCTTGAATCGCTTTTAAAGTATCAGTTTGGGAAAATGACTGAAATGAAACAAAAATTAAGATTAGGATATTTTTCATTTTAGTGAATTAATTTAAAAAAAGAAACCTCCAAATATAAATGAGGAGGTTTCAAATATTGTAAAGAAAACTGTTAATTATTCAGCGTCTTCTTCTTTTGATTTTTTAGGAGCAGCTTTTTTAGCTTTTGGGGCTTCTTCAGCAACAACCATATCAACTGGTGCCGTCGCCTCCACAGCTGGTGCAACCACTTCAATCACTTCAGCAACTGGAGCAACCACTTCAACCGCTTTCGCTTTCGGCTCAGCTATTACTTTACCTAAATTATTAGCTGCTGTTGATGGCATATCCATTAATATCTCAACGAATGAGCGACCTTTATATCCTTTTTTGAAATGAACAATACCATCTTTTAATGCAAAAAGAGTATCGTCTTTACCAATACCTACATTTAAGCCTGGGTTGTGTTTTGTACCACGCTGACGTACCAATATATTACCAGCTATGGCAACTTGACCGCCGAATAATTTGATACCTAATCTTTTTGAATGCGACTCACGACCGTTGCGTGAGCTACCGGCTCCTTTTTTATGTGCCATTGTTTTATGTTTTTAAATTCTAAAACTAAATTTCAACTATTTTGAAATTGAATTTTGAAATTGAATTTGTTTTTTAAACTGTTATACCTTCAATTAATACTTTCGTGAAATTCTGGCGATGGCCATTCATTTTCTGATACGTTTTTCTACGTTTCTTTTTGAAAACTAGAACTTTCTCGCCTCTTACGTGCGATATAATTTTGGCTGTTACTTTTGCACCAGCTACATGCGGAGTACCTACTGATACCACACCGCCATTGTCGACAAGGAGAACCTTATCAACTACAAGCTCAGCGCCCTCTATGCCACTCAAACGATGAGTGTAAATAGAGCGGTCTTTTTCAACTTTAAATTGCTGACCTGCTATTTCTACGATTGCGTACATTAATTAAAATTATTTAAGTTATTGAGGCCAAGGCCTCGATTTATAAAATGAGGTGCAAAGATAGTGAAATTCGCAAAATAAATTGATAGCGAATTCAAAAAAATATTGAATTTATCACTAGAGCCTATATTTGGTTGGCTTTTTACTGGCTTTGTACCTGCTATCCGCTGAATATTGCCCGGCTTCCCTAGGGTCTCAGGCCGCTTCTATCAGTGGCAGATTATGATTTTAATAGCTTTTTCAAAGCATTATATGATTATTTTGAGAGACATCGTCAAATTAAAAAAATTAGCTAATCTGACCATCTCCAACATTTACAACCAAAAAATCCTCAATAATCCTAAAATCATTTTGCCTCATCAAGAATTAATCTGTAAATTTGTTGCTTAGTCGTAGAATTTCCCTGAATTCAAATTTATATGTTATTATTTCAAGCCGTAGTTTCAGAAATAGCGCAGCCGCAAGTATTACAAAAAATCCCATTGACTCACTATATCTTTTTTGCCTCAGCTTTATTTGTTTTAGGCATTGCTGGCGTGCTTATTCGAAGAAATGCAATTATTATTTTCATGTCTATAGAGCTCATGCTTAACGCCGTAAACGTGCTTTTAGTAGCTTTTTCATCTTATAAAGGAGATTCGGCTGGTCAAATATTTGTATTTTTCATAATGGCTGTTGCGGCGGCTGAAGTAGCTGTTGGCTTGGCAATAATTGTGATGATTTACAGAAATATTCGCTCCATTGATGTGGGTATTTTGGATAAATTGAAGTGGTAAACTATTGTAGGCAGTTTCATTTTCAAATTAATAATTTTCAAATTTTCAAATTAATTTATGTCATTAATTTATCTCATTCCTTTAATTCCTTTGATTGGTTTTATAATCAATGGAATCGGATTTAGAAAAATTCCCAAAAATTTAGCTGCAATTATTGGTTGTATTTCCGTTATTATTCCATTTATATTAACCATACTTAATTTCTTGTCATTTGATGGAACTGCCCAAAACGTACACCTTTTCGATTGGATTACTGTAGGAAGTTTTAATATTGGCATGGACTTCCAAATAGACCAACTGAGCCTTTTAATGATGCTTATTATTACAGGAGTTGGCTCATTAATACATATCTATTCAGCAGGCTATATGAGTCATGATGAAGGTTTTGGTAAGTTTTTTGCCTTTTTAAACCTATTTATTTTCTTTATGCTTTTGTTGGTGATGGGAGCCAATTATGTGGTAATGTTTATTGGCTGGGAAGGTGTTGGACTTTGCTCTTACTTACTAATCGGCTTTTGGAATAAAAACGAAAACTATGGCGATGCAGCTCGTAAAGCCTTCATAATGAACCGAATAGGTGACTTGGGTTTTCTTTTAGGTATACTTTATATTATCGCCAAAACAGGCTCAGTTGATTTTTCAACTGTATTCACCCAAGTTCCAAATTTGGAGCCAGCCGCTATTACTACCATTGCTTTGCTGTTATTTGTAGGTGCCATGGGTAAGTCAGCTCAGATACCACTTTATACTTGGTTGCCTGATGCCATGGCTGGCCCAACCCCTGTTTCAGCTTTAATTCACGCTGCAACTATGGTTACAGCGGGCGTTTATATGGTTATTCGCTCCAATGTAATATATTCATTATCGTCTGATGCTCTCAATATTGTTTCATGGGTAGGTTTAGCAACCGCTCTTCTGGCAGCCTCAATTGGTCTTTTTCAAAACGATATAAAGAAAATTTTGGCCTATTCAACCGTATCCCAATTAGGTTATATGTTTATGGGTCTTGGTGTTATGGCCTATTCTTCTAGCTTTTTTCATGTAATGACACATGCATTTTTCAAAGCATTATTATTTTTAGGGGCTGGTTCTGTAATACATGCTATGAGCAATGAGCAAGATATTCGTAAAATGGGAGGCCTATATAAAAAATTACCTATTACATTTTGGACATTTTTCATTGCTACAATAGCCATTTCAGGCATCCCTCCTTTTTCAGGTTTTTTCTCAAAAGACGAAATACTCGCCCATGTATTTGAGCACAATAAACTCATGTGGATTTTGGCTTTAATTGGCTCTTTTATGACTTCTTTCTATATGTTTCGGTTACTTTTTCTTACATTTTTTGGCGAATTTAGAGGCACACATGAACAAGCACATCATTTGCATGAAAGCCCGATTTCAATGACTTTACCTTTAATGATATTGGCAGTGCTTTCAGCAATAGCTGGTTTCTTTAATTTCCCACATATATTTGGTGGACATAATCAATTGACAACCTTTTTGAGCCCTATCATAAAAAAATCATTTGACAATACATTTTTAGATGAATCAACTGAAATTACCTTGATGGCCGTTTCTATATTTACAGCATTGATTGCGCTTAGCTTGGCCTATTATTTATATATGGTAAAAAAATCAAGACCAGTTGTTGAGGGCCAAGAGACTGGTTTGCAGAAAGTTATCTACAATAAATACTATGTTGATGAGCTTTATAATACTGCAATTGTAAGGCCGATTAACGCCTTGGGCGATTTTTCACATAGAGTAATTGAAAAAGCAGGAATTGATAAATTGGTCAATAGTGTAGGCGACTTGGTAGAAGGTTTAAGCAATGAGGCGAGATTAATTCAAACGGGATCAACTGGCCAATATTTGTTTGTAATGGTTATTTCTATTGCTTGCCTAATATTATATAGTTGCTTTTCATTGATTTTTTAAAACATCCTTGAAATAAAAAAGATTATTAAATTCAAAATATTTATATAAATAATACATGCTTACATTAATCTTAATTCTTTTACCATTATTAACTGGAGCTGGCATTTGGCTTATTAAAGGTAATATATCAAAGGAGTTGGCATTGTTATCATCAATTGGAGTTTTCTTACTTGGTATTTACCTAGTTTTCAATTTTTCGGCAACTGTAGAAAGTCAATTTTCAGCCAATTATAGGTGGATTTCTGGTTCCAATATTAATTTTTCAGTAGGGATAGATGGCATAAGTATTATTTTAATATTACTTACTACATTACTTGTTCCTTTAATTGTTCTTTCCACATTCGACAAAAAAATAGAAAACCCCGCCTTATTTTATGGCCTAATTTTAATGATGGAATCAGCTTTGATCGGTGTATTTACAGCTAAAGATGTTTTCCTTTTCTACTTCTTTTTTGAAGTGGCTTTAATTCCTATTTATTTTATTGCAGCCATTTGGGGTGGTGAAAATAGAATAAAGGTCACCTTCAAGTTTTTGGTTTACACAATTTTTGGTTCTCTTTTTATGCTTTTGGCTTTAGTTTATTTGTATTACCAAACACCAGGTGGGCATTCAGCCAATATTGTTGATTTGTATAAATTGAATTTAAATGCCACACAGCAATCATTTATTTTTGGTGCTATATTTTTAGCTTTTGCCATAAAAATGCCTTTGTTCCCTTTTCATACTTGGCAACCAGATACTTATGTGGAAGCACCATCGGCGGGAACCATGCTTTTATCAGGAATTATGTTAAAAATGGGAACCTATGGCCTTATTAGAATATTGTTGCCAACCGTACCAATGGCGCTAAAACAATGGGGGTATATTGCAATAATATTGAGTATAATTGGAATTATTTATGGCTCAGTTATAGCCATTAGGCAAGACAATATGAAGAGGTTAATTGCCTACTCTTCCTTTGCACACGTTGGTTTAATGGCCGCTGGCATATTTTCAGCAACACAATCGGGTATTCAGGGCTCACTCATTCAAATGCTAGCACATGGTATTAACGTGGTTGGTTTGTTTTTCATTGCCGAAATAATATTCAGACGAACCCAAACACATGACATTAGCAAATTGGGGGCAATTACTAAAAATACACCAAATTTGACAGTTTACTTCATAATAATTATGCTAGGTTCAGTGGCTCTACCACTAACTAACGGGTTTGTAGGTGAGTTTTTATTGTTAAAAGGGGTTTACGAATACAACGCTTGGGCTGGTACAATTGCAGGCTTAACTATAATATTGGGTGCTATTTATATGTTAAGAATGGTGCAAAAGTCTATGTTTGGTGGCTCAAGTGAACTTACTGATTCTTTTCTTGACCTAAGTTTTTCTGAAAAAGCAACACTCTTACCTATTGCTATTTTAATTATTTTCTTTGGAATAGCTCCTAATTTACTATTAAAATTAACAGAACCAGCTGTAAATCAGCTATTAACAATAATAAATAGATAAAATTTGTTTTGCCACAAAGGCAATACAATAAAAGATTTAAATAAAATTCCATCCATGCCAAACGTGCAATATGGAAATTTTTAATGTTTTTTTAGAATGAATGCTATTATAGCCCTTTCAATTTTCGGAATTATCAATCTGTTTTTAGGATTTCTTGAAAACCGTAAATTATTAATTTATTCAACATTAATATTTATATTAATTGCCATAGGGCTCAACTTTCTCGATTGGAATAAAGACTACCTTTGGTTCAATAATATGCTAAGGACCAATAATTTAACATTGAATTTTTCCAATATAATATTGATTGGAGGATTAATGGTGGTTGGTATTTCACGCCATTTTGGTGAGGATAAGGAGCATAGCCACCCAGCCGAATATTACTCAATTATGCTTTTTTCTTTGGCAGGGGCCATCATGATGACAAATTACGAAAACTTACTCATGCTTTTTATTGGTATCGAGGTGCTTTCAGTTTCAATGTACGTGCTTACGGGCAGTGAAAAAAGAAATTTCAGATCAAATGAAGCTGCTTTAAAATATTTTTTGATGGGTGCATTTGCCACAGGAATATTATTATTTGGAATTACGCTTGTATACGGAGCCACAAGTAGTTTTAATATCTACACTATTGGCAATGAAATTGCTACAAAAGGTGCCTTTATGGGCTCAATGGTATACATTGGTATTTCATTATTGTTAATTGGTCTCTTATTTAAAGTGTCTATTGCACCTTTTCACTTCTGGACACCCGACGTTTATGAAGGTGCCCCAAGTATTTTCACTGCCTTTATGAGTACAGTAGTTAAAACAGCTGGTTTTGCAGCTATTTATAGAATTACCACAATTTCATTTGACAGTAACCATAAATATTGGTGGTCGTTTTTCATAATTCTAACTGTACTTACTTTGCTTATAAGCAATATAACGGCTGTTTACCAAAAGAGCTTTAAAAGAATGATGGCCTACTCAAGCATTTCACATGCAGCCTATTTGTTAATTCCAATCATTGCAAAAACAGAAGCTTCGGCCTCATCCATATTGTTTTATTCATTATCCTATACATTAGCGACTATCACAGCTTTTGGTGTATTTATATTGGTTTCTGAATCAAATGTGAAAGATGGTAAACCGAACGAAGAGTTTTCAATTTTCAATGGATTAGCCAAAAACAATCCACTTTTAGCCATTTGCTTAACTATTTCTATGCTTTCATTAGCAGGAATACCTTTAACAGCTGGGTTTTGGGGCAAATTCTTTGTGTTTTCAAATGCAATTGAACGTAAAATCATTTGGTTATTGATCTATGCCGTGTTAATGTCGGCCATTGGCATCTATTATTATTTTAGGCCAATTATAAATTCTTATATGAAAGAAGGCCCGAATCAAGTGATTCAAATTCCAATGCTTTACAAATTAGTTTTAATAGTTTGTGCTTCCGGAACACTTCTTTTTGGCCTATTGCCTGATCTTCTAAAATCAATATTTTAAAAAAAACCAAATGTTTTGAATCAAAATAAGAAAAACCTATTCAATAAAAAAGATTTATTAGCTTACTTTTTGGTAGCTGGAACTGGTGCAATTGTACAATTAGTGGCTGGTAGTTTGTTACAAGATTGGTTTTCAATAAGTTATACTTGGTCTGTGCCTTTGGCTTATTTAGTTTCAATAGTAGTTGGTTTTATCCTTACAAAACTATTCGCTTTTGATAGTAGAAATACTGAAAAGACCAAACGAGAAATGGTCAAATTTATTCTAGTGAGTATTTTTTCTGGTTTTATAATGTGGGGTACCGCCCTTTTTACATTGAAAATATTAGACTTTATAAATCCCAATCTAGCCGTATTAATCCCATTTAGTGCAAAAGAAGTACATTTGGATCAATTGTTGAGTAGTATTTGTGGCATGGGATTTAGTTTTATTTCAAACTTTTATTTACATAAAACATTTACATTTAAAAGTACAGGGTTTTATGATAGGCTAAAATTAATAATTAAATAAAAAAAGAATCTGATTTTTACCGATAAATATTGAAATATTTGAACTTAATAATCAACAACATTTTTAAAAAAAAGGATAATTCAAATAAAAGTAAAAAACTCTAAATTTGTATTATTTCACGAAATACAGTAAGAATATCGAGGATTATCTAAATATTTTTGAATTTTTCTTAGAAAAATAAAAAAAAATTAGGCAAATTTTGTTGGATTATTAAAAAAGCTATTACCTTTGCAACTCGAACTTTTTAACAATTCACAATAACAAAAAAAATGAAAAAAGTATTTGCTTTATTATTCGTTGCTGGTATGTTCACACTAGCCTCTTGCGACAGCAAGAAAACTGAAGAAGCTGTTGATTCTACTACTGCTGTATTAGATTCTGCTGCTACAATGGTTGACTCAGCTTCAGCTGTAGTTGATTCTGCTACTGCAGTAGTTGATTCAGTTGCGAAGTAATTTATTACTTCCAAAAAGGAACAAAAGAAGAGCCTTATTTTTAAGGCTTTTTTTATGCCCTTTTTTTTACAACTTTAATTATTTCAAATAAAATACTATCATTTTAAATTTGATTCACGCTCTCAAATGAATAATTGATTAATTTTACCCTTAAATTATTGCAATTATTTAAATGACAGAAAAAGAACTTAAAATATTTGAGAAATATTTGCCTGAACCAACTGTTCATTATTGCTCAAGGCTATGGAGCCATCATAAATTTAGCCTAAAAATTACTAAGCCAAGAAGTTCAAAATTGGGCGATTATTGCTTTTGCCGAAGAAATGGGCACTCAATTTCGGTTAATTCAAATCTGAATAGATACTCATTTTTAATTACTTATCTGCACGAAGTGGCCCACTTATTGGTACAAAAAAGTAATATAAGAAGAAAGTTGCCACACGGAAAGGAATGGAAGGATGCATTCAGAGGTCTTTTGGTGCCAGTTATGAACGAACAGGTATTTCCTAATGATATTTTAGCTGCCTTAAATATTTATTATACTAACCCAGCTGCTTCCACGGGTAGTCATAGTTTATTATCTCAAGCTTTGAGATTGTATGACGAACAACTAGAGGGTTTTGCCCAGCTCGCTTTTTTAGATGAAAACGAAGTATTCCAACTAAATGGCCGCCTATTCTCGAAAGGCCCTATGAGGCGAACCCGTTATTTTTGCAAAGAAATAACCACTGGAAAAAATTATATTATTCTTGGTAGAGCTTTGGTTGAAAAAATTGGATAATAATGCAAGAATTCGAATAATTAAGAGTTATAATCATAATAGATTATTCATCAAAAGTTTTCATGAAAAATTTACCATTATTAATTTTTCTTTGCTTCTTTAACAGGCTACTTCTTTCGCAAATAGCGCCACTTGAATATGGGTTAGTTTTCAAAATTGGGCTAATAAAAAGTGGTGTTTATAAAATTGATGGTAGTTACTTAAGAAAATCAGGAATTGATATTTCAAAAATTAACCCTAAAAATATCCATGTATTTGGCAATGGAGCAGGTATGTTGCCACAAATTAATGCGGCAAAAAGACCAGAAGGATTAATTGAGAATGCAATTCTTTTGGTTGGCGAGAATGATAATAAATTTGATGCCACTGATTATATTTTGTTTTTTGGAGAAGGGCCACACAAAACCAATTATAATATTACAAACCAATCTATTTCTCAAAAAACACATTTATATTCCGATTCCAGCTTCTATTTTTTAATTTTCAATAATTTACCTGGCTTGAGAGTTGAAAATTCACTAAATGAATTGACAAAAACTGGTGAAACTATTGGTTCATTTGATGACTATTATTACCATGAATTGGAGCAACGTAACATAAATGGTAATAGGAAAATTGGCGAATCTGGCAAGTCAGGCAGAGAGTGGTTTGGAGAAGAGCTTAGTGAAAATACAACATTGAATCGTATTTTTGACCTTAAAATAAGCAATGTTGTACCCAATTCAAAAGTACAAATAAATACAGGAGTTGTAGGAGCTACACAAAATGGTAGCAGTAATTTCAATGTTTTTATTAACGATAAATTGATACAACAGATTGAAACAGAAGCAATTTATAGTTATGAATATGGAGCCAATGGAGCCTTTAATTCGCAAAAAAAGGAATTTCAAATTGAAAATCCTTCAAATCTAAAAGTGGAAATTAAGCTTTTAGATAGCCCTGATAATTATACCTTAGGTTATCTTGATTATTTTGGAATTCAAATAAAAAGGAATCTTATATTTGAAGCAAATCAATTTCAATTTACATCATTTGAAAGTACAATCAACGATTATTCCATTTTTCAAATTAAAAATAATGAGCCAATAATTATTTGGGATATTACAAATCCGCATAAGCCTAAAAATCAATTATATACCATTCAAAATGGATCCTCTTTTACAACATATACAAAAAATATTTTGAAAAACTTTCAGATTTTTTCTGAAAAAAGCTTTTTTACCATAGGTTCAATTAAAAAAATACCTAACCAAAACTTACGAGCATATAACTCGCCAGAATTATTAATTGTAACTACTAAAAAATTTAAGGCAGCGGCTCAAAAACTAGCCGATCATCGAGCAATAAATGATAAAATAATATCGGAAGTAGTTGACATCGAGGAAATTTACAATGAATTTTCATCAGGCATGGTGGATGTAACTGCGATTAGAGATTTTGCAAAATTTCTTTATGATAAACATAGCAATAAGTTAAAATACCTACTAATTTTCGCCGATGCATCATATGATATTAGAAATAAAGAGGGAGATTTGGCGATAAAAAAGATTTTGCCAGATTTAATACCGGCCTACCAAAGCTACGAATCGCTTGACAATGTAAAAAGTTATTCATCGGAAGACTATTATGGCTTTTTGGAAAACCATGAAGGTGAATGGCTAGAAACTTTAAACAATGATGATAATCATACTTTGGATATTGGCGTTGGTCGTATTCCAGTGAAAACAACCGAAGAGGCAGATGGTGTTGTTGAAAAATTAATATATTATGATTCAAAACAAAATACGCTCGGAAATTGGCGTACCAAAATAGCTTTAACTTCAGACGATGGCGATTATAATATGCACCAGAATGATTCAGAAGATCTAGCCGAAATTGTAAAAATCAGAAACAACAACTTTCGTCCTGAGAAAATATACGTTGATGCATTCCCACGACTTTCAGGAAATCTTAATGGGAAATTGAGCCCAGAAGGATCAAAGAAAATCTCAAATACCTTTAAAGAAGGGGCCTTAATTTTTAATTATATTGGCCATGGAGGTGTTAAAAACCTTTCTGATGAAAAAATATTAACAAGAGAAGACCTTGCCAGCTGGCGAAATATTGACAATATGCCACTAATGGTTACAGCTACATGTCAATTTGGGCGCTATGATGATGCTGGAGAAATTTCTGGTGCTGAAAAAGCTATCTTAAACCCAAATGGAGGTGCAATTGCTCTTCTCACCACAACAAGACCCGTATATTCTAATAGCAATAAAAGTATAAATGAGGCCTTTTATAAGGCTGTATTCGAGCCAGTTAACGGCTCAACACCGAGACTTGGTGATATATTAATGGCTACCAAAAATAATAGTTTTGAGTATGTAAATAATCGAAATTTTACGCTATTAGGTGACCCTTCTATGAAATTGGCTTACCCTGAACATAAAATTGCAATTACGAAAATAAATAAAATCACAGTTTCTGAAAAAATAGATACATTAAGAGCATTAGAAAAAGTGGAAATTGAGGGAGAAATAAAAGATTATAAAGAAAATAATTTATTGCAAAAATTTACAGGAAAAGTTACAATTAAAATATTTGATAAAGAAACGACTTTACGAACGCTAGGAAATAACGCCAACTTGCCAATGAATTATAAAGAATATAATGATAAAATATTTGAAAGTGAAGCTACTGTAAAAAATGGTGTTTTTAAGATTTCATTTATAATTCCAAAAGATATTCAGTATAAATACGGTAAAGGGCGCATAGAAATGTATGCATATAACGATTCTAAAGATGAAGATGCATTTGGTATATTTAATAGCTTCGTTATTGGAGGCTCACAAAACACAATAATTTCGGATAAAAACCCTCCAATAATTTCAGCCTACTTAAATGAACCTGAGTTTAAAAATGGAAATACCGTAAGCCAAAACCCAATTTTATTTGCTAATTTGAAAGATGATAACGGCATTAACATTAATCAATCAGCTATAGGTCATGAGATTTTAGCTGTACTTGATGGTAAAACAAATTTTATTTTAAATAATTATATATCGCCAGTTTTGGATAATCCAAAGGAATATAACCTAAAGTTTCAGTTTCAAAAACTTTCAATAGGTAATCATAAATTAGTGTTTACTGCTTGGGATATTTATAATAATTCCTATGATATATCGTTGGAGTTTGTAGTAAAAGAAAGTAAATCTGGTCAATTGAATAATTTTTTCAACTTTCCAAACCCAGTTATTGATAATACATCATTATCAATTGATCATAACTTTATTGATGAAAATTTAAATGCAAATATTTCTGTTTTTAATTTATCCGGAAAATTAATTAAAAGCCTTACTTACAATATAATTGAAGCTGAGTCTCCATTAATTATAAATTTACCTATAAAAAGTCTAAATTTCGGCGTACTATCAAGAGGAATATACCCTATTGCTGTTGAATTAAAATCTGAAAAATCAAATAAAACTGCCTCTGGTGCCAGCAAATTAATTGTAATAGACTGAATTTTAACTAAATTTGTTTTTTTTAAAAGACCTATTGAAAAATTATACTTATTACCGACTTCCTAACGTTATTTTCTAACATAATTTATAAAAAAAGATGCATAGCCTATCAAAAGGATTCTTAATTTTAGTTTTTATTTTTACCACAATCTTTAGTACTTTTTCACAATTAATTGGCACAAATGCGGGTAATAGAGTGCCTTTGCCTGCGGCTCCTTTTTTATCAATTCCTCCTGATGCACGTGCTGCTGGTATGGGCGATGTAGGTGCTGCTACTACACCTGATGCCAATTCAACTTTCTGGAATCCAGCAAAACTAGCCTTTATCGAGCAACCTAATGGAGTTTCATTGTCATACACTCCTTGGTTACGCAATTTGGTAAACGATATGTCATTGTCATATTTAACAGGCTTTTACAAAATTGATAAAAATTCAACAATTGCTGGTACTATCAATTATTTTGACTTGGGTTTTATACAATTTACTAACTCACAGGGTGCTCCTACTGGCGATTATTATTCAAAAGAATTTGGTGCTTCTGCTTCATATGCTAGAAAATTATCTTCAAATATAAGCGTTGGCGTAAGTTTGAGGTATATAATTTCAGACCTTACTGGCACTTTGGTTGTAAATGGGAATACCACAAAACCCGGCACATCAGCTTCTGGTGATATTTCAATATACCGGAGCCCAAAAAATACTGGAAAACCACTTACATGGGCTTGGGGTGGTAATATTTCTAATTTAGGAGGTAAAATTAATTATGGTGGTGCAGGTGGCAAGTATTTTATTCCAACAAATTTAAGAGTTGGAACATCGACCAGTTATAAAAAATCTGCTTTTAACCGTCTCTCAGTTAGTTTAGACTTGAATAAGTTTATGATTCCTACACCTCCTGCACGTGACGACAATAATAAAATTGTAAAAGGGCGGGACATAAACGATGGCTCAGCTTTAGGCAGAATATTCGGCTCATTCAATGATGCACCAGATGGTTTTGCTGAGGAATTAAAAGAAATTACATGGAGCTTAGGTGCTGAATACGCTTATAAAGAGCAGTTTATGTTTAGAGCAGGGTACTTTTATGAAAATAAAATAAAAGGTGGTCGTACATATATGACTGCAGGCTTTGGAGCAAAATTTTCTGATAAATATACTTTTGATTTTGCCTACCTTTTTCAACCCCAGCAATCGGGTAACACGAGTCCTTTAAACAATACATTAAGGTTTACTTTAGGCGTATTTTTTGATAAAAAGACCAAATCGACATCAGATGAACCTAATTTAAATTAAGGTACATTTGACAAAAATATAAAAAATTAAGCTTTTGGTGGCACCTGAATGGGTGCCATTTTATTTACCAAATATTTCAAATTCCAATATGATTCTTGACCGTACCATTGCTCCCGAACAAAAATCGTTTCACACCATAGCTATCCCTAAGCTAGATATTGTTACACTAGCCAATGGATGCCCATTGCATATAATAAATACGGCAACACAACCAGTGGTTCGATTTGAAATATATTTTAACGCTGGCAATAAATTTGAAATTAAAACTGGGCAATCGTTTTTTACAACAAAAATGTTAGGTGAAGGTACCAGCAAGTATGGTTCAACTAGTATTGCAGAAAAATTTGCAGTTATTGGCTACTTTTTTGAGCTTTCGCAAGGTGCAGAAAGATCTGTAATTACACTCAACGGCTTAACAAAACACCTAAGAAAAGCCCTAGAAATAGTATGCGAATTGATTGCTGATTCAATATTTCCTGAAAAAGAAATTGAAAACTTGAAAACTATAAGCAAACAGCAGTTGGCTGTAAATTTGGAAAAAACATCCTATCTGGCAAGTAAGGCTTTTAAGGAAACTGTATTTGGGCCTAACCATTATGCTGGAAAAAGCATGAGCAAAACTGATATTGAAAATATAGAACAATCAGATTTAATGAGTTTTTATGCTAATTTTTTTAAAAATAAGGCTTTCAAATTATTTGTTTCTGGGCAAATTACTTATAAAGAAATTGAAATAATTGAAAGTCTATTTGGTGGTTTTTTAGTAGAAGAGACCCCTCAAATAGATGAGAGCAAAATAGATTTCAACTATTATGGAAAACAAATAATAATAGAAAAGGAGGGCACTCTGCAGTCATCAATTAGAATTGGAAGTCATTCTATAGATAGACACCATTCAGATTATTTCCCATTGAAAGTGTGCAACACTATATTTGGAGGCTATTTCGGTTCAAGATTAATGAAAAACATTCGAGAAGATAAAGGCTATACCTATGGCATTTCATCAAGCCATCTACCAATTCCCAAACATGGCTATCTACTTATTGGTACCGATGTTAAGCGTGAATTTACACAAAAAACAATTGATGAAATTTATAAAGAAATAGAAATTTTACAGAAGGAATTAGTAGGCGACGAAGAATTGGAGGTGGTGAAAAACTTTATTATTGGGGACTTTGCAGGCTCACTCAATACTCCTTTTGATATTGCCGAAAAACATAAAATGATAATTTATGAGGGGCTAGGACTTGACTTTTTCGACAAGTTTGTCAATGAAATTTCAAAAATTACTAGCTTAAATGTACAAGAAATGGCAAATAAATACTTCTTAAAAGACAAGATGATTGAAATTGTTGTGGGAGGTAAATAAATTTTAAAAATACTATTTCTTAAATTAACCTTTAAGGTAAATCGTATTTCTAAACTGTAAATTGCGCCAAAGTAGCAAATTCTTGAACACGGTCACGTATTTCGTCCAACGATAAATGCAACATGCGCTCAGTTCCAAATTTTTCAACACAAAATGAAGCCATTGCCGAGCCATATACAACAGCTCTTTTCATATTGTCAAAGGTAAGGTCATCAGAATGAGCAAGATAGCCAATAAAGCCGCCAACAAAAGTATCCCCAGCACCCGTTGGATCAAAAACCTCTTCTAAAGGTAATGCTGGGCAATAAAACATTTTTTCACCTTTGAAAAGCAAGGCTCCGTGCTCTCCTTTTTTTATAATAAGGGTTTTAGGACCTAATTCTATTATTGTTTTTGCTGCCTTTTTTAAAGAATATTCACCAGAAAGTTGTCTAGCCTCCTCATCATTTATACAAAGTATATCAATCGATTTTAATACAACCTTCAAATCATCCATAGCAATATCCATCCAAAAATTCATTGTATCCAATACAACTAATTTTGGCCTTTTCACAAGCCTTTCTATAGCTTTTAATTGAACTTTAGGTGTTAAATTACCCAACATCAAATATTCGCAGTCTTGATAATTAGCAGGAATTACAGGATCAAAATCAGCCAAAACATTAAGATCAGTAACCAACGTATCCCTGCCGATCATGTTATCTTGGTATCTGCCAGACCAATAAAATGTTTTTCCACCTTCAATAACCTGCATACCATCCAAATTAACACCTTTCGAAATTAAGGTATCGGAATACTCCTTTGGAAAGTCATCCCCAACTACAGCAACAACATTAATTTTCTTCGTAAAATAAGAAGCAGAAAGGCTAATATAAGTGCATGAGCCCCCAATAATCTTATCAGTTTTACCGAAGGGCGTTTCTATGGCATCAAAAGCCATGGTTCCAATTGCTAATAAACTCATTTTTAAATTATAAAAAGTAAAAAAAACTTTGTATTAATTTTTACAATTAATTAAAGTAATAATTCGAATGAAAAAATCCGAAACCCAAATTAAATCGATTACAAATATACAAATATTAGTAATTTAAATATTTAAAATACCGAGCCATTATGTTAAAACTAGCATTATTGCTTAAATTTGCCTTAAATACCTTGTTTCTTCGATGAAAATACATTTGTATTATTTATATTTTGCCCTAAAATATCAATACTAAATGTATTTTTGATTGACAAAATTCTTAAAATTTAACCTTTAATAAATTCATATATAGCATAAATGCAAAGTTCACTTAAATTATACAATACACTCTCAAAACAAAAAGAACCATTTTTGCCCATCAATCCGCCTTATGTGGGTATGTATGTTTGTGGCCCCACGGTGTATAATTATGTGCATTTGGGCAATGTACGTACTTTTATGACCTTTGATATATTGTATCGCTATTTACTACATTTGGGCTTTAAGGTGCGTTATGTACGTAATATTACTGATGTTGGGCACCTGGTTGGTGATGGTGATGAAGGTGAGGATAAAATTGGGAAAATGGCCAAACTTGAAAAGCTTGAGCCCATGGAAATCGTACAGCGATACACAAACGACTTTCATGAAATATTACAAAAATTTAATTTTTTATCGCCAAGTATAGAGCCCTCAGCAACGGGCCATATAGTTGAGCAAATAGAAGCTGTAAAAGCACTCATTGAAAAGCAACTAGCTTACGAATCCAACGGATCCGTTTATTTTGATATTGAAAAATACAATATTGAAGGTGGCGATTATGGTAAGCTTTCAGGTCGTATACTGGATGATCTTTTAAACGAAACTCGTGACCTTGAAGGAGTTGGAGAGAAACGCAATCCATTGGATTTCTCCATTTGGAAAAAAGCCAATCCAGAGCATATTATGCGATGGCCATCACCTTGGAGTGATGGCTTTCCTGGTTGGCATTTAGAATGTACTTGCATGAGCATCAAATACTTAGGTGCCAGTTTTGACATACATGGTGGCGGTATGGACCTGAAATTTCCTCATCATGAATGTGAAATTGCTCAGGCAAAAGGGTTGCAAGGCTTGGCGCCTGTTAAGTATTGGATGCACTCAAATATGCTCACGGTCAATGGGCAAAAAATGAGTAAATCATTGGGTAATTCTTTTCTGCCGTCAGAATTATTTGCAGGCAATCACCCGCTTTTGGAGCAGCCTTATAGCCCAATGACCACCCGATTCTTTATTTTGCAAGCACAATACCGAAGT
Organism: Cytophagaceae bacterium; assembly: GCA_031383555.1. Lineage (GTDB taxonomy): Bacteria > Bacteroidota > Bacteroidia > Cytophagales > Spirosomataceae > JANMZR01. The sequence continues at coordinate 35,902 of JANMZR010000051.1, forward strand.
ACACTGGACTTTTCAAACGATGCTCTAAAAGCTGCTCAAAAAGGATACATTAGGTTAATAAATGGCTTGCGAATTATCAAAAAAATACAATATTTTCATGAAGAGGGTATAGAACCAAAAGTTGATTTGCAAAATGAAATTCAAAAATCAATTGATGCAAGCTATGACGCTATCAATGACGATTTAAATACGGCGGTGGCCATTGCCCAGTTATTTAATTTATTGAAAACAATCAATCAACTTTATTCTGGTCAACTTAAGTTTGCCGAAATAGGAGAAGAGTCATTTGAGAAGCTAAAAAACCATTTTATCAATTTTCTTGAAAATATATTAGGCTTAAAAGAAGAAATAAATAATAATGTAGAAGAGATGGCCAATAGTATGCTAGAGCTTTATTCGGACTTTAAGGAAAATAAACAGTATGACAAAGTTGATAAAATCAGAGCCTATTTCAAAGCTAATAAGCTTGTTATTAAAGACATGAAAACAAAAATTGATTGGGCTTACGAGGAATAATTAATATATTACTTTTTCCTAATTTTAAAGAAAATGCCAGAAAGTCATTTCCATTGTAAACAATTTTCAGTGCGACATGACACTGCCCATCTGAAGGTAACCACAGAAGCACTTATTTTGGGAGGTTTTGTGGCGGATGCTTTTAATACTTGCAAAACTGCTTTGGATATTGGCACGGGCACTGGCTTATTAGCATTAATGTTGACTCAAAAGTCTAAAGCAAAAATTGATGCTGTTGAAATAGATGAACCTACCTTTAATTTGGCTTTCAAAAATATAGAAAATTCAGTTTTTTCAAATAAAATAGTTATCCATCATTGTTCAATTCAAAATTTTACTAAAAAAAACAAATTTGAGCTCATTTTTAGTAATCCGTCTTTTTTTCAAAACCACTTAAAAAGTAGCCAATCCGCAAAAAACACTGCTTTGCATAATGATTCTCTGCCTTTTACGGAATTGTCTGAAGCCGTTTATAAATATTTGAGGAAAAATGGAAACTTCGTTGTACTATTACCAGCACATGAGCTAAGACTACTTGAAACCCAACTTTTAAGCTTTGGCATCAAAAAAAAGGCAGAATTACGCATACATCCGTCTCAAAACTCGAAAGTTTTAAGAATAATTGCGACCTTTGCATATAAAACAATAGAAAACCGTTCGAAAGACTTTTTTATAAAAAATCATGAAAACGAATATTCAAATCAATTTAAAGATTTGCTTAAAGATTATTACCTGATATTTTAATTATGGCTTTAGATATTTCAGTAGTAATACCACTATACAATGAAGAGGAATCACTGCCCGAGTTATGTGCTTGGATATCAAAGGTTATGATTGAAAATTCTTTCAACTTCGAGGTTATTTTAATTGACGATGGTAGCCGTGACGATTCTTGGAAGGTTATTCACGAAATTTCGAAGAAGAATCCTTCATTCAAAGCCATCAAATTTTCAAGAAATTATGGCAAGTCTGCAGCATTGCATACTGGCTTTCAGGCAGCTGAAGGTAAAATTGTAATTACAATGGATGCTGACCTTCAGGATAGCCCCGATGAAATACCGAAATTATACAAAATGATTACGGAGGGCGATTTAGACATAGTTTCGGGCTGGAAGAAAAAGCGCCATGATCCTATTTCAAAAACTATACCCACAAAACTATATAATGCTGTAACTCGGTGGGCATCAGGCGTGAAACTTAATGACTTTAACTGTGGGCTGAAAGCCTATAAGCTCGAGGTGGTAAAAACTATTCGCTTATATGGTGATATGCACAGGTATATCCCCGTAATTGCCAAATGGAATGGTTTTGATAAAATTAGTGAAAAGGTAGTTGAGCATCAGTCTAGAAAATATGGTACAACCAAATTTGGTTTGCTCCGCTTTTTAGGCTTTTTAGACTTACTTTCCATCACTTTTGTTCATAAATTTGGCAAGCGGCCCATCTATTTTTTTGGTAGCTTTGGCGTTTTAGCATTTTTCAATGGAACAATAATGACGCTCTGGCTTATTGCAATGAAAATATATAAAATATGGACAAATGAGACCTATCGAAACCTTACCGATAACCCTACATTTTTTATAGCGCTAACCGTAATTATTATAGGAGTTCAAATGTTTTTAGCAGGCTTTGTAGGAGAATTACTTACCACAAATTCAGAAAGAACAACCGACTACCAAATAAAAGAGAAAATTGGGCTTTGAAAATTTAACGATTTTGATCGGGCGGCAAACCGCTTTCGAAATACAATTTTCCTTTTTACTGAAAACCTTTTTGCAAAAACTTAGTGAGGTTTTCAAACATCTAATATCTAAAATCTAACATCTAGATCAATGAAACATCAAGTACATAAATCGCATCCATGGCATGGCATCCCAATCGGAGCCGATGCACCAAATACCGTAACGGCTTTTATTGAAATTGTTCCAACTGACACTGTGAAGTACGAAATTGATAAAGAATCGGGCTATTTGAAAATAGATAGGCCACAAAAGTTTTCAAACCTAATTCCAGCTTTATATGGCTTTATTCCACAAACCTATTGCGGAGAAGCCACAGCAGAACTTTCACGTCAAAAATCGGGCAAAAAGATAGAAAAAGGCGATGGAGACCCACTTGATCTTTGCGTACTTTGTGAAAAAACAATCACACATGGCGATATACTCTGCCAGGCAATACCAATTGGTGGTTTTCGATTGATAGACAAAGGTGAAGCCGACGACAAAATAATAGCCGTATTGAAAAATGACCCTATATATGGTAGCTTAAAAGACATTTCAGAATGCCCCCCTCCTATTTTAGAGCGATTGCGGCATTATTTCCTAACTTACAAAAACATTCCGGGCGAGTCGACAGCCATTTGTGAAATTGACGAAGTATATGGAGTAGAAATGGCCCATGAAGTAATTAAAGCCAGTCGGGAGGACTATAAGGAATTGATTTTAGGCTGAAATTCAAAAAATTAACCAAGAATTAAATCTTTGTATTTCTTCGTGCCTATGTGGTTTATAAATCAATTATCTTTGTGTAAAAATTAAAAACATGACTTACCAAAATACCGACATAATAAAATTATCAGACAATGTACTTTCATCACAACTAGGAGATGAATCAGTAATATTGGACCACAAGCATGGCCTATACTTTGGTTTAGAGGGTGTTGGCTCCTTTGTTTGGGAAAAAATCCAAGAAAAAGAAATGACAGTAGCCGAAATTAAGGAAGCGGTTTTGGAGGTGTTTGATACTGACGAAGCAACAGCCTCCGCCGATTTGGACGATTTATTGGCTCAATTGAAAGAAGAGCAATTAATATTATAATCAATCGCCAGTTAAATGATTAAAAATATCAAAAAACTGGCTGTCTTATCAATCCATGAAATTTATTTATTAATTATAGCTTTTCTGTTTCTATTTACGTTTAAGCTTTTTATCAAAATTTTGCCTTTTAATTTTTTACAGAAAAAATTTCAAAAATGGGTGAAATCTGAGAATACAGAGGACTGTAGCGAACTAGAAATAAAATATAAAGCACTAGCCATTAATAGAATAAGTTATGCCTTCCCGTTTTTAGGATTTACCTGCTTACCCAAAGCCTTGGCAATGAAATACTGGTTGAGAACCTATAAACATATCGCATTAAATTTTGGAGTTCAGAAAGACATTAACAATAATTTTGTGGCCCATGCTTGGATTACCCAATCAAATAAAACTATTTTAGGTGACGACCCTTCCATTAACTATAAAAGCATTTGGGTTTGGGAGTGAGAACTTTGATTAAAAGGAATGGAAAATAACAACGAAAAATTCTATTTTAAGGCATTTGGGCTCAATATTCAATCTCCAATTCCTGTGCGTGGTTTGATTTCGATTGAAAAAATTGACAATCCTGATATCATAGTTTTATTTAAGAAAATTGAAACTTATCCCGAACTTAAAATTACTAAAGTTAATCGAAAAGGCCTTACCGCTACTTTCGGCATGTTTAATAACGATACAAACGATGCTTACATGGTTTGGGAAAACCAAATTAATTTCCGGTTAATTGATGGCAAAACCATGATTGTGGATAGCCTAGAAACAGATTTAGATTTCCTTAGCCTTTTCATTGTTTCAGAGCCATTAGGAATCCTTCTATTTCAAAGAGGTGATATATTACTACATGCATCTGCAATAAAACTACCTAATGGCGATGGCATCGTATTTATGGGCGAGCCAGGTGCAGGCAAAAGCACAACTGCCGCAGCGTTCGTAAAAGCAGGCTGCAAAATTATATCTGACGACCTTGTTGCCATAAGAATAATCGATAATACACCCTTTTTAGTGCCCTCATTCCCACAAATAAAGCTTTGGAAAAAGTCAGTTGAGGGTTTGGGGTATTCTTATGATGAGGTGAAAAGGATAGTTGAGGGAGTGGATAAGTATGCTTTCGAAAATAGAAATTTTTTTGAAAATACACCTATTTTACTTTCAAAAATATATATTTTAGGGGACGAGGCGGGTGGAAACTTAAATACTATTTATACTCCAATTGAAATTTTAAAATATCATGCATTACCACATCAAATATTTGAAGTAGCAAGCTCATTAAAAAATTATCATCAGAAAAGTACAGTAATTGGTGAAAAAGTTCAAATCATAAAAAAGTGCCTGATGAATTTAAATATCTTTTTTTAAGAAGAAATATTTTCAAATAATTCCTTTTTGAATTTTTCTAAGGCCGTAAAGCTTTTAATTCGGCTCTTTTTTATG